>NZ_MVFZ01000016.1:0-140970 GCF_002042945.1 Citrobacter sp. A316 | reverse complement strand
CAAGGCATTTTAAGATAAGCTTAATTTAATGAGTGTTTATACGTGGTGGTGTTCAGGAGTGATTCAGTACAGGTGCCAGTTCGTCAAACGAACTGGCACCTGTTGAGAGCTTATGCGGCGATATCGGGTGAGCTTTCTTCTTCAATTTTGAGTCGCCAGCCGGTTACGGCTTCCCAGTACTGCTGCTCTTTTTCCAGATCGAGCAGCACCAGCGCATTCTGGCTAAACCAGTCATGCGGGAAGCGTAAGGTCCAGTGGTTGTCGTCGGTAATCAGGGTCAGGGTTGGTGGTGTGGTGGTCGCCTGACGCTGATTATTCAGCAGCACGCCCAGGCGCAACAGCTGAATTAACGGCAGAAATTGTTTTTTCTTGAACAGCGTAAATCGGGGCAAGTCGTCCAGTTTCACCGCTTTACGATGATAGCGAACCAGGGTTGCCATCATCAGCTGTTGTTCCTGATTGAAGCCCGGCAAATCGCTGTTTTGCAGAATATATGCAGAGTGGCGATGTAAACCGCTGTGATTGATGTTCAGCCCAACCTCATGCAGCATCGCCGCCCAGCGCAGTAACGCTTCCAGTTGGGGATTCGCCAGCTTTGGCTGCTGCGTATGCCACTGGTCGTACATTTGCATTGTTGTTTCCAGCACGCGCCGGGCCTGTTCGCTGTCGATGTTGTACTGATTCGCCAGACTGCTGGCGGTACGGCTGCGAACGTCCTGGTGGCGAAAACGTCCTTCCATCTCGTACAGTACGCCTTCACGTAGTGCACCATCAGAAAGGCGAAGTTCGCGGATAGCCAACGCGTCAAAAACGCCGCACAGAATCGCGAGTCCGGGTACAAACACCGCTTTTCGTTCTTCTGACAGCCCCGGTAAGCTGAGCGCATCGAATGATGCGTGCTTCAGCACTTCGGATGTCAGCTTGTTCAGACGTTCGGGGGTGATAAAACCGTCTTTTTCACCCATCTCCAGCAGCACTTCGTGTGCCGCTTTAATGGTGCCCGATGCGCCAAGCGCAACGTTCCAGCCCTGAATGCGAAACTGCCAGGTTAGGGTTTCGAGCTTTTGCGCTGCTGCCATGCGGGCACGCTGGAAGTTTTCACGGCTGATCGCGCCGCCCGGGAAATACATCTGAGCAAAACTGACGCAGCCCATACGGCGGCTTTCGACCAGTTTAGGCTCGAAATCCTCGCCGATCACTAATTCGGTTGAGCCGCCGCCAATATCGATAACCAGCTTGCGACCTTTTTCCGGCTGAGTGTGTTCCACGCCCATAAAGATCAGTCGGGCTTCTTCGTTGCCGGAAATAATCTCAATCGGGTAGGGGATGACTTTTTCCGCTCGCTTGAGAAAATCAGTCGCATTCAGTGCCTGACGTAAAGTATGGGTTCCCACGATGCATACGCTTGATGGAGGAAAACCCTGCAGACGTTCGGCGAACAGTGATAAACAGCTTAGCCCGCGCTCCATTGCCTCTTCGCTCAGCTTGTTATCTTCGCCGAGGCCATCCGCCAGATGTACGCGTTGTTTCAGTCGCCCAATAATTTGCATTGCGCCATCAACCACGCGGGCAATGACCATATGGAAACTGTTTGAACCAAGGTCGACCGCAGCAAATTCCTGCGGCCGTGGAGTCTTGTCGTGTATTGGCATATCTTTAGTCAGGTTGCTCGAGTGATTTGATGTAGTCGTAAATCGCCAATTGTGACTGAACCTTACGGCGGTTTCCGCGCGGTACGTAGCGATTACTCAGTTCTTTATCAATAAAGCGGGCTTTCACCGTGTCGCTGAACAGGATATCGATAATATCCAGCACGCGTTGCTTAAGGCGCGGGTCAAGAAGCGGTGTGGCAACTTCGATACGATAGTCGATGTTTCGTGTCATCCAGTCAGCAGAGGAGAGATACACCTGCTTATCGCCCCCATTCTCGAAGATGTAAACCCGGTCATGTTCAAGATAGCGGTCAACGATGCTGATAACGCGAATGTTGTCGCTAATGCCTTCCAGATTCGGGATGAGCGAGCACATTCCGCGGATCAACAAATTGACCGGTACGCCTGAGCTTGAGGCCGCATAGAGGCGGTCAACCAGACCTTTATCGACCAGGTTATTCAGTTTTAGCGTAATGCCGGAAGGCTGTCCTTGTTGCGCGTTGGCGATTTCTTTGTCGATCATCGCGTACAGCAGACGTCGCGAGTTCTGCGGGGAAACCAGCAGATAATCGAACGTCACCGGGCGATACGGGTTCTCGATGAAGTTAAACACCCGACGCACTTCGTTGGTAATGCGCGAATCGGCGGTCAGCAACGAGTAGTCGGTATACAGGCGCGCCGTTTTTTCGTTGAAGTTCCCCGTCCCGATATGCGCATAGCGCACGACTTCATCACCTTCTTTGCGTGAGATAAGGAACAGTTTGGCGTGAATTTTCAGGCCAGGCGCGGAGAAGATGACGTGAACGCCTGCTTCGGTCAGACGCTTGGCCCAATGGATGTTGGCTTCTTCATCGAAGCGGGCCTGCAATTCCACCACCACGGTGACTTTCTTACCATTGTGCGCGGCATGGATCATTGAATCTATGATGCGTGAATCTTTTGCCACACGGTAGATGTTGATCTTTATTGCCAGCACGCTCGGGTCGAAAGAGGCCTGACGCAACAGTTCAAGAACGTGTTCAAAGGTGTGATAGGGGTAATACAGCAGCACGTCGCGTTCACGAACGGCGTCAAAGCCGTTACGAAACTTCTCGTTGTCGAACCAGATATGGCGTAGACGCGGCAGCGGTTTGTTCACCAGGTTAGCTTTGCCAACATTGGGGAAGTTAATAAAGTCTTTGAAGTTATGGTAACGCCCGCCGGGAACAATCGAGTCGTAGCGAGAAATCGTCAGTTTTTCACGCAGTACTTCGACCAGCGCATTGGGCATGTCACGCTGATAGACAAAGCGTACAGGTTCTGCGGTCAGACGCTGTTTCAGGCTGGATGACATCAGCTCCATCAGGCTCGATTCCATCTCGTGCACCAAATCGTATTCGGCGTCACGGGTCATTTTCATCGAATAGGCGTTCAGTGCGTCGTAGTCAAAGAACCCTTTGAAAATGTCGTCAAGGCAGTAACGTAAGATGTTGTCCAGAAGGATCATCGGTTTGCGACGGCGCGGGGTTTCCGGCGGCAGATTCACAAAACGGGGCACCTTGTCGGAAGGGATTTCCAGCAGCGCGTAGCGGATCGTATCACCACGGATAATTTCTACCGCCAGATAGGTGTAGTCATCTTTCAAAAACTGAACTAAATCCGTCTCGCGGTTAATCAGGATCGGCGTGATGTGCTGGCGAAGATATTGCTTGAAGTAATGACGCAACCAGCTCTGCTGGTTGACCGACAACTGGCGTTCGTTGATTAAGAAAATCTGATTACGCGCCATTTCCAACAGCAACTCGTTGTACAGACCGTCAAATTCCTGATCGGCTTTTAATACGCGGGCCTGGATTTTGCCTAACAAATGGCGGGAGTGAGAGTTTGAACCCTGTTCTTCGCTAATAATGATTCGGCGCTTCAGTTCGGCAAAACGAACCTTATAAAACTCGTCGAGGTTATTGGAATAGATGCCTAAGAAACGCATCCGTTCGATCAACGGGTTTGACTTATCAGCAGCTTCCTGGAGTACACGTTCGTTGAACGCTAACCAGCTGAGTTCTTTCTCGATGTATAGCTTTTCCTGACCCATTACCACTTTTACTCCGTTTCATTCACGGGACACTACCGATTTATTATGGCGAGCATTGCTCTCAGATGTCCAACTGTGCCAGAAAAATATGACAATAAACCGTCTGATAGCAAAGAGAAAGGGGGAGCGTAGATGAATACCGGTGGTATTAACCGGAAAAGGTAGTTATGCCTGTAGACCGGATGGTGAGATCCGGCTTACAGGTTGAATTTTATTATTCGTCGGCGGCGTAGCCTTGTGGCGGCAGACGAACGCCGTCCAGCCATGCAGCGTTATCACGCATCTTCAGGCGACCATCGGTAAACCAGCTTACCACCAGTGGGTAAATGGTATGTTCCTGAGCCTGGACTCGTGCCGTGACATCATCTTCGCTGTCGCCTTCAAATACCGGAACCTTGGCCTGGAGAATAACCGGTCCGCCGTCCAGTTCATCGGTGACGAAGTGGACGGAGGTGCCATGCTCTTCATCGCCGTTTTCCAGAACCTGACGGTGCGTATGCAGGCCGGGATACTTCGGCAATAAAGACGGGTGGATATTCAGCAATCGCTCAGAATAGTGAGCGACAAACGCCGGACTGAGGATGCGCATATAACCGGCCAACACCACGACATCGGGCGCATAGGCGTCAATCTCTTGAATCAGTTGGCGGTCGAATGCTTCGCGACTGGCAAACTGGGCTGCTTCCAGCGAGTGTGCCGGAATATTCGCTTCGCGTGCGCGCTCAAGGCCGAACGCATCGGCCTTGTTACTGAATACTGCACGTATGGTGCCATTGATTTTTTTCTGTTCGCAGGCGTCGATTATCGCCTGCAAATTGCTTCCGTTGCCGGAAATGAGCACCACAATGTTTTTCATTCAATGACCACACGCTGTTCGGAATCAGATGCTTTGATGATACCGATTTTCCATGCGTTTTCACCTTTCTCATTGAGCAAAGCAAGGGCTTTGTCCACTTCCGGAGCTGGCAGGGCGATAACCATACCTACACCGCAGTTAAAGGTGCGATACATCTCATGCTGGCTGACGTTACCCGCCGTTTGCAGCCAGTTGAAGACGGCTGGCCACTGCCATGAAGATTCGTCGATTACTGCCTGCGTGTTGTCTGGCAGAACGCGTGGAATATTTTCCCAGAAGCCGCCGCCGGTCAGGTGAGCAATAGCGTGCACATCAACCTTCTCGATCAGTTCCAGAATCGATTTCACGTAAATGCGGGTAGGGGCCAGTAAGTGATCGGCCAGCGGCTTGCCTTCAAGCTCGGTGGTTTCTGGGTCACAACCGCTGACTTCTACAATTTTACGTACCAGAGAGTAGCCGTTGGAGTGCGGTCCGCTGGAGCCGAGCGCAATCAGTACGTCGCCGTCAACCACTTTTGAACCGTCGATAATCTCTGATTTTTCGACGACGCCAACGCAGAAACCTGCCACGTCGTAATCTTCGCCGTGGTACATCCCCGGCATTTCAGCTGTTTCCCCACCGACCAGCGCGCAGCCAGACTGCAGGCAGCCTTCGGCAATCCCGTTAATGACGCTGGCTGCGGTGTCCACATCCAGTTTGCCGGTTGCATAGTAGTCGAGGAAGAACAGCGGCTCAGCGCCCTGAACCACGAGGTCGTTGACGCACATTGCGACGAGGTCAATGCCGATAGTGTCGTGGCGTTTCAGATCCATCGCCAGACGCAGTTTTGTACCAACGCCATCAGTGCCGGAAACCAGTACCGGTTCGCGATATTTTTGCGGCAATGCGCACAGCGCACCGAAGCCACCCAGACCACCCATAACTTCCGGACGACGCGTTTTCTTTACTACGCCTTTGATTCGATCAACCAGAGCATTACCTGCATCAATATCAACACCGGCATCTTTGTAGCTAAGAGAGGTTTTATCGGTCACTGCCTGCTTCCCCACATGTTTACTTGCAGTAAAAGTTAAATTCGGCGCAATTCTAACAGGGAAAGCAAACGTTTGCGAGCCTGCTCTGCATCAAGTTTTATCTGCTGATTTTTTCAGCATTTTACAATCATTTATCTATTTGTTTGAGCTGTGCCACGAAAATGAAACCGGGTACAGTCTTGTGCTTGAATCCTGTTAGCCGAATGCACAGTATCGTACTGAAACCGGTTTCTGTTTTCTGTTGCAAACCTCATCAACAGCGTTTTGCGCAGAGTCATCACGATAGGGGAAGGGTATGTCAGGATTTAAAGCAGATTTCATGTGGGGTGGTGCCGTAGCAGCTCATCAACTGGAAGGTGGCTGGCAGGAGGGCGGAAAAGGCATTAGCGTTGCCGATGTCATGACCGCGGGAGCGCATGGTGTGACGCGTGAAATTACCGATGGTGTGATTGCCGGTAAAAATTACCCTAACCACGAGGCCATCGATTTTTATCATCGCTATAAAGACGACATAAAGCTGTTTGCCGAAATGGGTTTTAAATGTTTTCGCACATCTATTGCCTGGACGCGTATTTTCCCCTTAGGTGATGAAGAACAACCCAATGAGGCTGGCCTACAGTTCTATGATGACCTGTTTGATGAATGCCTGAAATATGGCATTGAACCGGTGATTACGCTGTCGCATTTTGAGATGCCTTACCATCTGGTGACGGAGTACGGCGGCTGGCGCAACCGCAAGCTTATCGATTTCTTTGTCCGTTTTGCCAGGGTGGTATTCACCCGTTACCAGCACAAAGTGAAGTACTGGATGACGTTTAATGAGATTAACAACCAGGCAAATTATCACGAAGATTTCGCGCCCTTTACTAACTCGGGGCTGAAATACCAACCCGGCGAAGACCGCGAGCCGGTCATGTACCAGGCGGCGCACTATGAGCTGGTGGCAAGCGCGCTGGCGGTAAAGGTCGCGCGTGAGATTAACCCGGAATTACAGATAGGGTGCATGATTGCCATGTGTCCTATCTATCCGCTGACCTGCGCGCCAGACGATATGATGATGGCGATGAATGCCATGCACCGACGTTACTGGTTTACCGACGTCCATGTGCGCGGCAAATACCCGCAGCATCTTCTCAACTACTTTGCCCGTCGTGGCTTTGAACTGGTTATCACCGAGGAAGACCGTCAGGCGCTTACCGAGGGCTGCGTTGATTACATCGGCTTTAGCTATTATATGTCTTTCGCGACCCAGGCAACGGCGGACAACCCACAACTGGATTACGACGAGTCGAAAAGCCTGGTTTCCAACCCGTACGTGCAGAAATCGGACTGGGGCTGGCAGATTGATCCGGTTGGCCTGCGTTATTCACTGAACTGGTTCTGGGATCATTATCAGCTGCCACTATTTATTGTGGAGAATGGATTTGGCGCCATTGATGTGCGCGAGGACGATGGTACAGTTAACGACCAGTACCGTATCGACTACCTTGCCGCCCACATACGTGAGATGAAAAAAGCGGTGGTGGAGGATGGTGTGGATCTGATGGGATATACCCCGTGGGGCTGCATTGATTTAGTCTCTGCCGGGACAGGGGAGATGAAAAAACGCTATGGGTTTATCTATGTCGATAAAAATAATGACGGTAGCGGGACATTAACTCGCTCACCTAAAAAATCTTTTTCATGGTATCAGAACGTCATCCAGACCAATGCTGAATATCTTTAAAATTCAGAGTGTTGACAGCTAGCCCCGCCATCGGTGCGGGGCTTGTTTTATACTCATTATCCAGACGTAAATGACTTTGGTTGATCCATATCAAGCGTATGCAGTGTTGCGCCAGAGACGAAAAGCGGTATAATCCGGCGATTTTTTTTGTGGTTGCCACTCGTCTGAGGAAAGGAGAAGAGTATGAAGATCGTGGAAGTCAAACACCCACTCGTCAAACACAAGCTGGGATTGATGCGTGAAAACGACATCAGCACTAAACGCTTTCGTGAACTCGCCTCGGAAGTTGGCAGTCTGCTGACTTATGAAGCAACCGCTGGTCTGGAAACCGAAAAGGTGACCATTGAAGGCTGGAACGGCCCAGTTGAAGTTGACCAAATCAAAGGAAAAAAAATCACTGTTGTGCCAATCCTGCGTGCGGGCCTGGGCATGATGGAAGGCGTTCTGGAAAACGTTCCTAGCGCGCGTATCAGCGTGGTCGGTATGTACCGTAACGAAGAGACGCTGGAGCCGGTTCCGTACTTCCAAAAGCTGGTTTCTAACATCGATGAGCGTATGGCGCTGATCGTTGACCCAATGCTGGCAACCGGCGGCTCTGTTATCGCCACCATCGACCTGCTGAAAAATGCGGGCTGCACCAGCATTAAAGTGCTGGTCCTGGTTGCTGCACCGGAAGGTATCGCGGCACTGGAAAAAGCGCACCCGGATGTGGAGTTGTACACCGCCTCCATCGATCAGGGACTGAATGAGCACGGATACATCATTCCGGGGCTCGGCGATGCCGGCGATAAGATTTTTGGTACTAAGTAAACGAATAAGTGAAAAGAAGCCGACTTTAAGAGTCGGCTTTTTTTTGAATAAAACAACCCAATGGCTAATAACAAACAACACTCAGAGGAAAACACTATGACGCGCCGTGCTATCGGGGTGAGTGAAAGACCGCCGCTTTTACAGACAATCCCGCTTAGTTTGCAGCACCTGTTCGCCATGTTTGGCGCAACGGTACTGGTGCCAGTCCTGTTCCACATCAACCCGGCTACCGTTCTGCTGTTTAACGGCATAGGTACGTTGCTGTACCTCTTTATTTGTAAAGGTAAGATCCCTGCGTATCTGGGTTCCAGCTTTGCCTTTATTTCCCCGGTGCTGTTACTGCTGCCGTTAGGGTATGAAGTGGCGCTGGGCGGTTTCATTATGTGTGGCGTCCTGTTCTGCCTGGTTTCTTTCATTGTTAAGAAAGCCGGTACCGGCTGGCTGGATGTGATGTTCCCGCCTGCGGCGATGGGCGCAATCGTTGCCGTCATCGGTCTGGAGCTGGCTGGCGTTGCTGCGGGTATGGCGGGGTTACTGCCTGCTGAAGGGCAATTGCCGGATTCGAAAACCATCATCATCTCGATGGTGACGCTGGCGGTAACGGTCTTTGGTTCCGTACTGTTCCGCGGTTTTATGGCGATTATCCCGATTTTGATCGGGGTGTTGGCCGGTTATGCGCTCTCCTTCGTGATGGGCGTTGTGGACACTACGCCGATTGCGCAGGCCCACTGGTTTGCACTGCCGACGTTCTACACGCCGCGTTTTGAGTGGGTTGCCATTCTGACCATCCTGCCAGCGGCGCTGGTGGTCATCGCCGAACACGTTGGACACCTGGTGGTGACGGCGAATATCGTGAAAAAAGATTTGATTCGCGATCCTGGCCTGCATCGTTCGATGTTTGCCAACGGTCTGTCTACGGTGATTTCTGGTTTCTTCGGCTCTACGCCGAACACCACGTACGGCGAAAACATCGGCGTAATGGCGATTACCCGCGTTTACAGTACCTGGGTTATCGGCGGCGCGGCAATTTTCGCCATTCTGCTCTCCTGCGTGGGTAAACTGGCGGCAGCGATCCAAATCATTCCACTGCCGGTTATGGGTGGCGTATCGCTGCTGCTGTACGGCGTGATTGGCGCTTCTGGTATTCGCGTACTGATCGAGTCAAAGGTTGACTATAACAAGGCGCAGAACCTGATCCTGACGTCGGTTATTTTGATCATCGGCGTGAGTGGTGCGAAAGTTCACATCGGTGCCGCAGAGCTGAAAGGCATGGCGTTGGCGACCATCGTTGGTGTCTGCCTGAGCCTGATTTTCAAAGTGATCAGCCTGCTGCGCCCTGAAGAAGTGGTACTCGACGCGGAAGATGCAGACAGTCCGCAACAGTAAATCTCTGACCGGGCGGCAGCGCTGCCCGGTTCTATCGCGACGTATTTCTGTGTTAAACTCAACGCGATTCTATGAAATCCTGGGTTGAGGTATCTCTGAACACACCGGCACAGCTCTCTTTGCCACTTTATCTTCCTGACGACGAAACTTTCGCAAGTTTCTGGCCGGGGGATAACTCCTCTTTACTGGCTGCACTGCAAAACGTGCTGCGTCAGGAACATAGCGGGTATATTTATCTCTGGTCGCGTGAAGGCGCTGGCCGTAGTCATTTGCTGCATGCAGCCTGTGCGGAACTGTCCGCGCGCGGCGATGCGGTAGGCTACGTGCCGCTCGACAAACGCACCTGGTTCGTCCCCGAGGTGCTCGACGGGATGGAGCATTTATCGCTGGTATGCATCGATAACATCGAATGTGTGGCCGGTGATTCGCTGTGGGAAATGGCGATCTTTGATCTCTACAACCGTATCCTGGAGTCGGGGAAAACGCGCCTGCTGATCACCGGCGATCGTCCACCAAGACAGCTGAATCTGGGGTTGCCGGATCTCGCCTCGCGTCTGGACTGGGGGCAAATCTACAAGCTGCAACCGCTTTCCGATGAAGATAAGCTGCAGGCGTTGCAATTACGCGCCAGACTTCGTGGATTTGAACTTCCGGAAGATGTGGGACGTTTTCTGCTAAAGCGTCTGGATCGAGAAATGCGTACGCTGTTTATGACGTTGGATCAGCTTGATCATGCTTCGATCACCGCCCAGCGTAAGCTGACTATTCCGTTCGTAAAAGAAATTCTGAAGCTGTAAGCGCCGCAGCCGAGAAGACTGCGGCAGGTTGCAGGTTAACCGACGATTTCCAGTACCTGCTCAGGCGGGCGTCCAATTCGAGCCTGACCTTTGGCAACCACGATCGGGCGCTCCATCAGTTTCGGGTTTTCTACCATTGCCTGAATCAGCGCATCTTCACTCAGATTTTTGTCCGCCAGGTTAAGCGATTTATAGAGATCCTCTTTCTGGCGCATCAGTTCACGCGCGCTGGACATGCCGAGCATTTGCAGCAGTTCACGCAGGGTTGCTGCATCAGCCGGCGTTTCCAGATACAACACCACTTCCGGGTTCACGCCGTTGGACTTCAGCAATTCCAGCGTTTCACGGCTCTTGGAGCAGCGTGGGTTATGGTAGATTTTAATCGCGTCTGACATGACTTCTCCTTGCATAACAATACTGCCGGATGGTGGCCAAAAGACCTTATCCGGCCTACATATCGCGTCTGACGTAGGCCGGATAAGACGCTACAGCGTCGCCATCCGGCAAGGGTTCGATAATTACATCTTCGTGTACGGCTTAAAGCGTTCTTGCAGCTGGCGTAGCTGGTCGATACGGGCATCGTATCTGGCCTGCTGCTGGCTACCCAGTTTCACCTGAGAGCTTGCGCTGCTGAGCATCGAAATCGCCTGATCCAGACGTCCGGCGAGGGCATACCCCTCCGCGCGCGCCGCCAGCTCCTGATCGCGGTTGCTCAGGTTAGCTTCCGTTTGCGCTAACAGATCCCAGCCGTTAGGGTCGTCTTTATGGTTAAACGTATAGCGATTCAGGATAGTTGCCGCTTCTTTGGCTTGTCCGCCCTGTAAATAGGCATTCGCCAGGTTGAGCTGCAACACCGGGTTGGTTCGCAGGTCGCGAGCGTTTTTCAGGCGGTTAATGGCATCACTGGTTTTCTTCTGGCCGAGATCGATATCCGTTGCCAGGTCGAGATACCAGGCATTGTTCGCGTCTGCTGCCAGCAGCGGTTGCAGCGCTTTACGCGCCTCGTCATATTTGCTGGCTTCCATCGCCTGCAATGCCCGGCCATACTGCGCCGCACGTTGCTCACGTACGTTGCCTTTCGACCAGCTACTCAGCAGGTCATCGGTCAACTGGTTTCGACCAGAGTTGTACATGCCTAAGGTTCGCGCCTTAGCCAGATAAAAATCTTCTGACGACTGGACGACCACCGGGCGCATCTGGTTGGCGCGGTTACGGGCATCAGACAGACGGCTTTCCGGCAGGGGGTGAGTCAGCAAAATTTCCGGCGGACGCGAAGAGTAACGAGCCTGGTCGAGTAGTTTTTCCAGGAACGTTGGCATGGCCTGGGGATCGAATCCCGAGCGTTGCAACACCTGAATACCGATGCGGTCAGCTTCCTGTTCATTTTGCTGCGTAAAGCTAATCATCCCCTGACGTGTCCCCGCCAGCGTACCGGTCAGCGCCGCCATACCCGCCTGCGGGCTGGCCATCGCCAATAAAATTGAACCTAACGCACCGACCCACGTTAGCGGTGCACTGCGTTTCTGATCTTCCATGGCACGCGCCAGGTGACGTTGCGTGACGTGGGAAATTTCGTGCGCCATAACCGATGCCAGCTGGCTTTCGTTGTCGGAATAGCGAAATAGTGCGGAGTGCAGGACAACGTTGCCGCCAAAGAAAGCAAAGGCGTTGATTTCATCGTTGTTAATCAAAAAGAATGTGAAGGGCGTTTTTACCGAGTCGGCGTGCGAGACCAGACGCATCCCCAGGGCATTAATGTATTGGGTGAGCAATGGATCGTTAATTAATGGCGCACTGCCGCGCAGTTGGCGTACGTAATAATCGCCCATCTGCATTTCCTGTCCTATGGAAAGCGTACTGCCTGCCGACGTTCCCATATCAGGCAGGGTGTCCGCAGTATCAGCAAATGCGGGCGCAACCTGACCGATAGTCAGTGCGGCAATGAGGGTAGCAACCAGGTTTTTTTTCAACTGCCTGAACATAACCTCTGTCCTGTATTCTTTTTTGAGATAGCCATTTGACCAATGCTGTGAAGTATCGTTCACACTCCGCAAGCTTACGGAGTGTAACTGCGAAACCTGACGATGAACACCCAGGAAAAATGTCTTTTCACTTTGCGTAATCAGCCATAAAAAGCGAAGTCTTTTTTGTGACATTTCGATACAATTCGGGATCGCAATCCCGCTATTGGGTTCATGGAAGGGTTTTATGCTCGAAATGTTGATGCAATGGTATCGTCGCCGCTTTAGCGACCCCGAAGCCATCGCCCTGCTGATTATTCTTGTTGCCGGTTTTGGCATCCTGTTTTTCTTTAGCGGCCTTCTGGCGCCGCTGCTAGTCGCCATTGTGTTGGCGTACCTGCTTGAATGGCCGACAGTGCGGCTGGAGCATATTGGTTGTTCACGGCGTTGGGCGACATCGATTGTGCTGGTGGTGTTTGTCGGTATTTTGCTGCTGATGGCCTTTGTGGTGATGCCCGTTGCGTGGCAGCAGGGAATTTACCTGATCCGCGACATGCCCGGCATGCTCAATAAATTGTCTGATTTTGCCGCCACCTTGCCACGACGTTATCCGGCGCTGATGGATGCGGGCATCATTGATGCGATGGCGGAAAATATGCGCTCGCGAATGCTCACCATGGGCGATTCGGTGGTGAAATATTCGTTAGCCTCACTGGTTGGATTGCTGACCCTGGCGGTCTATCTGGTTCTCGTCCCATTGATGGTGTTCTTCCTGATCAAAGATAAAGGACAGATGCTGAACGCCGTGCGCCGGGTGCTGCCGCGTAACCGCGGGCTGGCGGGGCAGGTTTGGAAAGAGATGAACCAGCAAATCACCAACTATATCCGCGGAAAGGTGCTGGAAATGGTGGTGGTCGGCGTAGCGACCTGGCTCGGCTTCCTGCTGTTTGGTCTCAACTATTCGCTGCTGCTGGCGGTGCTGGTAGGGTTCTCTGTGCTGATCCCGTATATCGGTGCTTTCGTGGTCACTATTCCGGTGGTTGGCGTGGCGCTGTTCCAGTTCGGGCTTGGCACCGAATTCTGGAGCTGTTTTGCCGTGTACCTGATAATCCAGGCGCTGGACGGCAATCTGCTGGTTCCCGTGCTGTTCTCCGAGGCGGTCAATCTGCATCCACTGGTGATTATTCTTTCCGTGGTGATTTTCGGCGGTCTGTGGGGGTTCTGGGGCGTATTCTTTGCGATTCCTCTGGCGACGTTAATCAAAGCGGTAATGCATGCCTGGCCGGATGGTCAGGTCGTTGACGAACCCTAATCTACAGGTTCCGGCGATGCAATGTCGCCGGAACTGAACTTGTCTGACCTCTATCCACACTTTCTGAATAATCTCTTCTGCTGTCGTTTTTCTCCGCATTTGTCTTTAACTTGACCTGCGTGATGTCTTTCTGTCACGCAAGGAATAAGGCCAACAGGAGAACAAAATGGGTCACAACACACACACGCAGCAAAGGGTGGGATGGGGCGGTTATCTCGCTTTTTTTATTACGATTATCCTTTTTTCCGGCATGTTTGCGAAAAGTACCGAATGGTGGCGGGTCTTTGACTTCACCGTCCTCAACGGCGCGTTTGGGCAGATTAATGCGGCGGGCGACACGGCGGTCTCTTTTCGCGGCTCTGGGGGGATGGGGGCAAAAGACGGCTTCTTATTCGCGCTTGAGCTGGCACCTTCCGTCATTCTTTCACTCGGGATCATTTCCGTCACCGAAGGGTTGGGTGGTTTGCGTGCAGCACAACAACTGATGACGCCCGTCCTGCGCCCGTTACTCGGTATTCCGGGGATTTGTTCGCTGGCGCTGATTGCGAATTTACAAAATACCGATGCCGCGGCAGGGATGACTAAAGAAATGGCGGAAGAGGGCATTATCACCAAACAGGAACGTGCCATTTTTGCCTGCTGGCAAACCAGCGGCAGTGCGTGCATTACCAACTATTTTTCCTCTGGCGCCGCGCTGTTTACGATGGTTACCGTTCCGGTGATTACGCCGCTGGCGGTGATCCTTGTCTTCAAATTTGTGGGTGCGAATCTGCTGCGTTTGTGGATTGCGCAGTTGGAAAATCGCCGTATGCAGCAGGAGGCCTGAGATGACAACGCAGGTACGTAAAAACGTCATGGATATGTTTATCGATGGCGCACGACGCGGGTTTACCATTGCAACAACCAGTCTGTTGCCTAACGTGGTAATGGCGTTTGTGATTATTCAGGCGCTGAAGGTGACAGGGCTGCTCGAGGTTGTCGGGCGAGTATGCGAGCCGGTAATGGCGCTGTGGGGTCTACCGGGGGAATCTGCCACTGTGCTGCTGGCAGCGGTGATGAGTATGGGAGGCGGAGTCGGCGTGTGCGCCAGCCTGGTTGTCGCCGGTACGCTTTCTGGACATGATGCCACGGTGTTGTTACCGGCTATCTACCTGATGGGCAATCCGGTGCAAAATGTGGGCCGTTGTCTGGGGACCGCGGGAGTTCATCCTCGTTATTACCCGCTAATTATTGCGGTATGCGTCATTAATGCGCTGCTCTCTATTTGGGTTATGCAGGTTATTGCCTGACAAGGAAGATTATGAACTGTTCAATTCTTGATTTGACGTTGTTCCAGCAGGGACACGTGTACGCGCCGGATGATTTAGGACGACAGGATATACTGGTCTCCGGCAGCAAAATTGTTGCCATCGCCCCGTCAATTTCTCCTGAAGACTTTCCCGGTTGCGAGTGTATCAATCTTGACGGTGCGATTGTGTGCCCAGGATTTATCGATCAGCACGTCCATCTTATTGGCGGCGGCGGGGAAGCGGGGCCACATACCCGCACGCCGGAAGTGCGCTTGTCACGCCTTGTTGAAGCTGGCGTAACTTCGGTGGTGGGTTTGCTGGGTACCGATGGCATCACCCGTCACCCGGAATCGCTGCTGGCGAAAACCCGCGCGCTGGAGTTTGAAGGCATCAGCGCATGGATGCTGACCGGGGCGTATTCTCTGCCTTCCCCGACGATCACCGGCAGTATCGATCGCGATGTGGCGCTGATTGATAAAGTTATTGGCGTGAAATGTGCGGTTTCGGACCATCGTTCCTCAGCCCCGGATACCCCGGCGCTGGCAAATATGGCGGCGCAGTCGCGCGTCGGCGGATTGTTAGGGCGTAAGCCGGGGATCAGTGTCTTCCATATGGGCGACAGCCCGCGCATGCTGGAACCGTTGTACCAGATCCTCGACTGCTGTGATGTGCCGATTACTAAACTGTTGCCGACACACGTTAACCGTGCGGAACCGTTGTTCCAGGCAGCGCTGGAGTACGCGCGTAAAGGTGGTTACATCGATATTACCAGCAGCATTGATGAACCTGTCGCCCCGGCCACGGCTATCGCTACGGCGCTGCGCCAGAACGTGCCGCTGTCGCGCATTACCCTTAGCTCGGATGGCAACGGCAGCCAGCCGGAATTGGATGAGTACGGTAATCTTACTGGCATCGGTGTCGCAGGGTTTGAATCACTGGCGGAAACGGTGCGCCAGTTGGTGAAGGTTCATGCCATACCGCTGGAACAGGCGCTGTGTCCGCTGACGCGTACGGTCGCAGAATTTTTGGCACTTGAGCATAAAGGACGTCTGGCAGTGGGATGCGATGCGGACATTCTGGTGCTCAACGACGCGCTGGAAGTTCATCACCTGTGGGCGAAGGGAAAAGCCGTAGTCAGAGAGAAAAAAGCCTGCGTTAAAGGGACGTTTGAATAAACGACGTTGACGCCGGATGGCGACGCTAAAGCGTCTTATCCGGCCTACGTGCGTGCATTTGTAGGCCGGATAAGGCGTTCACGCCGCCATCCGGCATTTCACGGTCAGGCGTTTTCCTGCACCCATTTCAGCACGATGTCGTGGTGGTTGCTGGTTTTGAAGTCATCAAACACATGCTCAATTTTCCCTTCGGCATCAATCAGGAAGCTAATGCGGTGGATGCCATCGTAGGTTTTGCCCATAAATGACTTCTCACCCCAGACGCCGAACTGCTCGCAAACCTGATGATCTTCATCGGACAGGAGCGTGAAATTCAGGACTTCTTTCTCCGCGAATCGGGAAAGCTTCTCTGGTTTGTCGGTGCTGATCCCCAACACTTCAACACCCGCTTTTTTTAACTCATCCATGTTATCGCGCAGGCCGCAGGCCTGTACGGTACAGCCGGGTGTCATGGCTTTCGGGTAAAAATAAACCAGAACACGCTGTCCCTGGAAGTCGGTTAAATTTACTTGTTCTCCGTCTTGATCCGGCAAGCTAAATTTCGGTGCGATATCACCGGCTTTCAGTGGGTTCATTACTTAACTCCATCCTGTTCATCATGCTGTGAGTAATTGACGACGTTAATACTGCCTTGCGCATTGAGTTCTGTACAGAGTGCTTTAAACGCATCTTCAATATTTGCCGAATCATGTGACGCAGGACTATGTGCGGTAATTTGAATAAACAACTGTGCCGTCTTTCCATTCTCAGCCGGTTGCGTGCGTGAAACCAGTTCCGCGATATTCATTTGGTGGCTGTCAAACAGAGCGGTGAAGCGTTCAATCAAATGGGGAGAATCAGGGACATCGACCTGCACCCATACCGTAGCTGGCATCGCCGGACGGGGGCGCGCGGTCGTGCGCTTCATCACAATGAGTAAATCCAGCTCCGCACCTTTCAATGGCAGGGTTGATTCAATCAGGGTGATGGCATTCCAGGTGCCCGACAGCAACATGATAAACGTGAACTCATCACCCAGCATGGCCAGTCGGCTGTCTTCGATATTACAGCCGCAACTGCTGACATGACGCGTGATGGTGTTCACAATTCCTGGGCGATCGGCACCCAGCGCAGTAATGACCAGATAGTGTTGCGATGACGATGTCAAACCTGTTCTTCCTTTGAGCGGTGAGGTAATCATAAGGAAAGCATAAAAAAAACATGCATACAACAATCAGAACGGCTCTGGTCGCTTGCTTTTATTGTCGTACCAAACGTACCATTGAGACACTTGTTTGCACAGAGGATGGCCCATGTTCACGGGAAGTATTGTCGCGCTTATTACGCCGATGGATGAGAAAGGTAAAGTCTGCCGGTCGAGCCTGAAAAAACTGATTGATTATCATGTCGCCAGCGGCACCTCGGCGATCGTTTCTGTTGGCACCACCGGTGAGTCCGCCACCCTGAGTCATGATGAACATGGCGATGTGGTGATGATGACGCTGGAGCTGGCTGACGGGCGTATTCCGGTTATTGCCGGAACCGGCGCCAATGCGACCGCGGAAGCTATTAGTCTGACTCAGCGTTTCAACGACAGCGGTGTTGTCGGCTGCCTGACGGTGACGCCTTACTACAACCGCCCAACCCAGGAAGGTTTGTTCCAGCATTTCAAAGCCATCGCTGAACATACTGACCTGCCGCAAATTCTGTATAATGTGCCGTCCCGTACTGGCTGCGATATGCTGCCGGAAACCGTTGGTCGTCTGGCGAAAGTTAAAAATATTATCGCTATTAAAGAGGCCACGGGGAACTTAAGTCGCGTTCACCAGATCAAAGAGCTGGTTTCGGACGACTTTATTCTGCTCAGCGGTGATGACGCGACCGGACTGGATTTTATGCAGCTCGGTGGTCATGGCGTGATTTCCGTAACGTCTAACGTTGCGGCACGTGATATGGCTGAAATGTGCAAACTGGCGGCAGCCGGGCAATTTGCCGAGGCGCGGGTGATTAACCAGCGTCTGATGCCGTTACACAACAAACTATTTGTCGAACCCAATCCTATTCCCGTGAAATGGGCGTGTAAGGAGTTGGGACTTGTGGCGACCGATACGCTACGTCTGCCGATGACGCCAATCACGGACAATGCTCGTGAAATCGTCAAAGCGGCGCTTAAGCATGCCGGTTTGCTGTAAAGTTTAGGGAGATTTGATGGCTTACTCAGTACAAAAGTCGCGCCTGGCCAAGGTTGCGGGTGTTTCGCTTGTTATGTTGCTCGCGGCCTGTAGCTCTGACTCGCGCTATAAGCGCCAGGTGAGCGGTGATGAATCCTATCTGGAGGCCGCACCGCTTGCTGAGCTTCATGCTCCAGCTGGGATGATTTTGCCGGTTATGTCGGGCGATTATAATATCCCGGTAACCAACGGCAGTGGTGCCGTGGGTAAAGCGCTGGATATTCGTCCACCGGCTCAGCCGTTAGCATTAGTCACCGGTGCTCGCACACAGATCGCGGGTGATACGTCGACATTACTGGTGGAAAACGGTCGTGGCAACACACTGTGGCCACAGGTCGTTAGCGTCATTCAGTCTAAAAACTACACGATCACCAAACGTGATGATGCCAGCCAGACGCTGACCACCGACTGGGTCGACTGGAACCGCATGGATGAAGACGAGCAGTACCGTGGACGTTATCAAATCTCGGTTAAACCGCAGGGCTATCAGCAAGCGGTAACGGTGAAACTGGTTAACCTCGAGCAGGCGGGTAAACCCGTAGCCGATGCGGCATCAATGCAGCGCTACAGCGCTGAGATGATGAACGTTATCTCTGCTGGTCTGGATAAGAACGCCACCGACGCCGCGAATGCCGCGCAGAACCGCTCTGCAGCCACCATGGATGTTCAGAGCGCCGCCGATGACACCGGTTTACCAATGCTGGTGGTACGCGGGCCGTTCAACGTGGTGTGGCAGCGTCTGCCAGCAGCGCTTGAGAAAGTGGGGATGAAGGTAACCGACAGCACCCGTTCTCAGGGCAGCATCGCCGTGACCTACAAACCACTGTCTGATAGCAACTGGCAGGAGCTGGGCGCAAGTGACCCGGGTCTGGTATCCGGCGACTATAAATTGCAGGTCGGTGATTTAGACAACCGCAGTAGCTTGCAGTTTATTGATCCGAAGGGGCATACCCTGACGCAAAGCCAGAACGACGCGCTGGTCGCCGTCTTCCAGGCAGCGTTCAGTAAGTAAAAATAAAGGGCTGGATAACTCCAGCCCTTTTTTTCTGATATGATACGCAAACGTGTGCGTCGGCAGAAAAACGCAATATTTATCGTTAATTCACACCCAGGAGTAATAAAGATGCAAAAGCAAGCTGAGTTGTATCGTGGTAAAGCGAAGACCGTATACAGCACGGAAAACCCGGACCTGTTGGTGCTCGAATTCCGCAATGATACGTCAGCAGGGGATGGCGCGCGCATTGAACAGTTTGACCGTAAAGGCATGGTGAACAACAAATTCAACCATTTCATTATGACTAAACTGCAAGAAGCGGGTATTCCTACCCAGATGGAGCGACTGCTTTCTGATACCGAATGTCTGGTGAAAAAACTGGAGATGGTACCGGTTGAATGTGTGGTACGTAACCGCGCGGCAGGCTCTCTGGTTAAGCGTTTAGGCGTTGAGGAAGGTATTGAACTGAATCCGCCGCTGTTTGATCTGTTCCTGAAAAACGATGCTATGCACGATCCAATGATTAACGATTCCTATTGCGAAACTTTTGGTTGGGTGAGCAAAGAGAATCTGGCACGTATGAAAGAGCTGACCTACAAAGCTAACGACGTGCTGAAAAAGATGTTTGATGATGCTGGTCTGATTCTGGTCGACTTCAAACTTGAGTTTGGTTTGTATAAAGGTGAAGTGGTCCTGGGTGATGAATTCTCACCGGACGGTAGCCGCCTGTGGGACAAAGAAACGCTGGATAAAATGGACAAAGATCGCTTCCGCCAGAGTCTGGGCGGCCTGATCGAAGCCTATGAAGCCGTCGCGCATCGCCTGGGTGTGAAGTTAGACTAATCTTCCCCTGAGCCGGCGATCGCTCTCCGGCTCATTAACCCCACCTGATTTGATTACTATTTCTTATGGTAATCCTGTTCCGAACCGCCTACGATCATCATAATGAAGAAAAAGTTGAGGTGATTATGCGCTGGCAAGGGCGTCGTGAAAGTGACAACGTGGAAGACAGACGAAACAGCTCTGGCGGCGGCCCCTCTATGGGGGGGCCTGGTTTTCGTCTGCCCAGTGGCAAAGGCGGCATCATCCTGCTGATTGTGGTGCTGGTGGCGGGTTATTATGGCGTGGATCTCACGGGATTAATGACCGGCCAGCCTGTCTCCCAACAGCAATCATCACGCTCCATCAGCCCAAGCGATGATGAAGCGGCAAAATTTACCTCGGTGATTCTGGCTACAACAGAAGATACCTGGGGACAGCAGTTTGAAAAAATGGGCCGCACCTACCAACAGCCGAAGCTGGTGATGTACCGGGGCGCGACGCGTACCGGCTGCGGTGCGGGTCAGTCTGTGATGGGGCCGTTTTATTGCCCGGCAGATGGTACGGTATATATCGACCTTTCATTCTATGATGACATGAAAAACAAGCTGGGCGCTGATGGTGATTTTGCTCAGGGCTATGTAATCGCCCATGAAGTGGGTCACCATGTGCAGAAACTGCTGGGTATTGAACCGAAAGTTCGCCAGATGCAGCAAAATGCCTCACAGGCAGAAGTGAACCGTCTTTCTGTTCGAATGGAACTGCAGGCAGACTGCTTTGCCGGAGTCTGGGGCCACAGTATGCAGCAGCAGGGCGTGCTGGAGTCTGGTGACCTGGAAGAGGCACTGAACGCCGCACAGGCCATTGGTGACGATCGTCTGCAACAGCAGGGACAAGGACGCGTCGTACCGGACAGCTTTACTCACGGAACCTCTGAACAGCGTTTTACCTGGTTCAAACGCGGTTTTGATAGCGGCGATCCGGGGCAATGTAATACTTTTGGTAAAGGTATTTAAGATACAGAGGCAGGGATGTCCGATAACACGGCGCTGAGCGCGTTAACCGAACAAATGACCCGCGAAGGGATCCGTCGTCTGCTGATTATCAGCGGCGAGGATAACTGGTGTCAGGAACAGGCATTAGCGCTACGCAGCACGTTACTCGGTGACTGGCTGTGGGTAGGGGAGCAAGCCCCTACCGAGCCGTGCTGTACGCCGCAGGCGCTACAAACATTATTAGGGCGCGAGTTTCGTCATGCGATTTTTGACGCCAGGCATGGTTTTGATGCTGCGGCATTTGCCGCCTTAAGCGGAACGCTGATTGCCGGCAGTTGGCTGATTTTGCTGACCCCACCCTGGCATTCCTGGCACACGCATCCGGACGCGGATTCACTACGCTGGAGTGATTGTGCTGAACCTATCCCTACACCGCACTTTGTTGAACACATCAAACGGGTGATTTCCCGCGATAGACAGGCTCTGCACTGGCAGCAGCATCAGCCGGTTTCCTGTCCGCACTTTCCTGCTCGCGCAGCCTGGCACGCGGCAACCGGCGAACCCCAACCAGAACAGGCGATGATATTAAATCATTTGCTGGCTATGACTCCCGGTGTGGTTGCGGTGACGGCCGCGCGGGGTCGGGGCAAATCTGCTCTGGCAGGGCAACTCATTGCGCGGATTAACGGCACTGCGATTGTGACAGCGCCTGCCAAAACGGCAACGGATGTGCTGGCGCAATTTGCCGGGGAGCGTTACCGCTTTATGGCCCCGGATGCGCTGTTAAGCAGTTCTGCAACCGCAGACTGGCTGATTGTGGATGAAGCCGCCGCGATCCCCGCGCCGCTGCTGCACCAACTGGTGGCGCGTTTTCCTCGTACGCTGTTAACCACTACAGTACAAGGCTACGAGGGAACGGGGAGAGGCTTCTTGCTGAAATTCTGTACCCGCTTCCCCAATCTTCAACGCTATGAGTTGCAACAACCCGTGCGCTGGGCGCAGGGGTGTCCGCTGGAGCAAATCGTCAGCGATGCGCTGGTGTTTGATGATGAAACGTTCACACATGCCCCATTGGGGGAGCTTCACTTTTCGGCATTTGAGCAACAGTCCTGGCATGCTAACCCGGCGCTGCCGTTAGCGGTATATCAGCTGCTTTCCGGAGCGCATTATCGCACCTCGCCATTGGACCTGCGGCGAATGATGGACGCGCCTGGACAGCATTTTCTTCAGGCATCAACCGCTGGCTCGGTGGCGGGAGCCGTCTGGCTGGTCGATGAAGGGGGACTATCCGCAGAATTAAGCCAGGCAGTCTGGGCCGGATATCGCCGACCAAGGGGCAATCTGGTTGCACAGTCGCTGGCGGCGCACGGTGGTGACCCGTTGGCAGCGACGCTCGTCGGGAGACGGGTCAGTCGAATTGCGGTTCATCCTGCGCGCCAAAGAGAAGGTATTGGGCAACAGCTGATTATGCTGGCCCACCGCTATTCCACATCGTGTGACTATCTGTCGGTAAGCTTTGGGTATACGGCTGAACTATGGCGTTTCTGGCAGCGCTGCGGTTTTGTGCTGGTGCGAATGGGAAATCATAGGGAAGCCAGCAGCGGCTGTTATACCGCCATGGCGTTGCTTCCCATCAGTGAAGCGGGGAAACGCCTTGCCGAGCAGGAGCACCAGCATTTGCGCCGTGATGCGGAAATCCTTGCGCGATGGAACGATGAGAGCATTCCGCTGGTCCCGCTGAAAGAGACTACGCTTAATGAAGATGACTGGGCTGAGCTGGCTGGGTTTGCCTTCGCGCATCGGCCATTATTGACGTCGCTAGGCTGTCTGAGTCGTCTGCTTGAGCACAGTGAGTTACCTCTTCCGGCATTACGCGGACGCATACAGGCTAAACGTAGCGATGCCGAACTATGCCAACAGCTGAAAATTTCTGGTCGTAAAGCGTTGCTGGTCATTCAGCGCGCCGAAGCGGCGCAGGCATTAAATCAGCTGGATGCCGAGCGTGAACAGCGGCTACATAATCGCATTATGCAATGGCAATTTTTTCACTAATTTCTTCAATTTCCTGGCATGGTCATTGCGGTTAAGCGGCGTAGAATGAATCTCATCAGTTAAGGAGATCGCCATGAAACATGACCATTTTGTTGTTCAAAGTCCCGATAAACCCGCTCAACAGCTACTGCTGCTGTTTCATGGCGTCGGCGATAACCCGGTTGCCATGGGTGAAATTGGCTCCTGGTTTGCGCCGCTGTTTCCTGATGCGCTAATCGTTAGCATTGGCGGGGCAGAGCCTTACGGTACGACGTCCGGACGTCAGTGGTTTTCGGTGCAGGGCGTAACTGAAGAGAATCGTCAGGAACGTGTTGACGCCATTATGCCGGTGTTTATCGAAACCGTGCGCTACTGGCAGAAACAAAGCGGTGTTTCACCGCAGGCAACCGCGCTGATTGGTTTTTCTCAGGGTTCGATTATGTCGCTTGAGAGCATCAAAGCTGAGCCGGGACTGGCGTCGCGGGTTATCGCCTTCAATGGCCGCTATGCCACCTTGCCAGAGGCTGCAACCACCGCGACGACGGTGCATTTGATTCACGGTGGAGAAGACCGGGTCATTGAGTTATCTCATGCCGTTGCCGCGCAGGAAGCGTTAATTCGCGCCGGTGGGGATGTGACGCTGGATATCGTCGAAAATCTGGGGCATGCCATTGATGAACGCAGCATGCAGTTTGCGCTCGATCATCTGCGTTTTACCGTACCGAAGCACTACTTTGATGAAGCGTTGGGCGGCGGTACGCCCAACGATGATGATGTGATTGCCATGATCTGATTGATCACCGTAGGCTGGATAAAACGCGAAGCGTTGCCATCCGGCACGTAATGCCCGGTGGCGCTAACGCTTACCGGGCCTACGGGACTTATCGGCCTACAAATTATTTCTTCGGCTGATCTTTATTCGGCCAATCGTCGTCGTCATCCCATTTATCGTTAAAGTCACGATGCGGGGGAAGCTCCGGCTTATTGGCAAGAAATTTCTTGTGATCGACGCGCTTGAGATCTTTAATCACGTTCAGCAGTACGCCTACCAGAAACACCAACACCAGAATCCACCAGTACTTTGCCAGCCAGTCCATGCACATTTCCTCTTACAGGAACACTCATCAGGCGACGAGTTGCTCCATGATACGTTGATACATACGGGCAAGTAGCTGCAGGTCGGCGGCATTAACACATTCATTAATTTTATGAATAGTGGCGTTGACCGGCCCAAGTTCTACTACCTGCGCCCCCATGCGGGCAATAAAACGCCCGTCGGACGTCCCGCCTGTAGTCAGTAACTGCGGTTTAATCTCATTATAGTGCTCAATGGCGTTCACCACTGCATCCACCAGTTTACCGCGTTCGGTCAGGAACGGCTGACCGGAAAGCCACCAGTCGACGGTATAACGCAGTTGATGTTTCTCCAGCAGCGCGTGAACCCGTGCTTTAATCATCTCATCGGTCAGCTCAGTGCTGAAGCGGAAGTTGAACTGGATAAACAGTTCGCCAGGGATAACGTTGTTGCTGCCGGTACCTGCCTGGATATTGGCAATCTGCATGCTGGTTGCCGGGAAGAACTCGTTACCCTGGTCCCACTCGATCGCCACCAGTTCGTTGAGCATTGGCGCCGCGCGGTGTACCGGGTTATCGGCCAGATGCGGATAGGCCACGTGGCCCTGCACGCCATGAATGGTCAGGTTGCAGGTCAGTGAACCACGACGTCCATTTTTCACCACGTCGCCAACGATTTCCGTGCTGGACGGCTCACCCACCAGGCAATAATCCAGTTGTTCATTACGCGCCATCAGCGCTTCAACCACCTTCACGGTACCGTTTTTGGCGCTGGCTTCTTCGTCAGACGTTATCAAAAATGCCAGACGACCCTGATGATTTGGATGCTGGGCGACAAAACGCTCTGCGGCCACGACCATCGCCGCCAGTGAACCTTTCATATCGGCAGCGCCACGCCCGAATAACATACCATCGCGAATGGTCGGCTCGAACGGCGGGTTAATCCAACGATCGATATCGCCGGCAGGCACTACGTCAGTGTGACCGGCAAATGCCAGGGTCTCACCTTTACCGCGCCATGCCCAAAAATTCTGTGTGTCACCAAAATCCATACGCTCAACGGTAAAACCTACCGCGCGCAGGCGTTCAATCATTAACGCCTGGCACCCGGCATCATCCGGGCTCAGGGAAGGACGGCGAATAAGCTGCTGTGTCAGCTCAATAACCGGGCACGACATAGACTACACCTCATTAAAAAACAGAGTATAACTGGATTCACTGAAACCAAGCAGCATAGGCTTACCCGGCGCGCAGAGCAATGGGCGTTTGATAATTGCTGGCATTTCAATCATCAATGCGGCGGCGGAAGCCGCATCGGTGATTTGACTGCGCGTGGATTCATCGAGTTTGCGCCAGGTGGTTCCACGCGTATTGAGCAGCGCCTCCCAACCTAATTCGCTGATAAAGGACTGTAATAGCGTATTGTCCAGACCGTCGACGCGATAATCATGAAAGCGGTAGTCAATACCTTGAGCCTCCAACCAGCGTCTGGCTTTTTTAATCGTGTCGCAATTCTTAATGCCGTAAAGGGTGATCATTTGAATCCTTATTGACGTAATTTGAATATTTATTCTTTTATTCTGTGACAATGAATAATACATATTGTCATTCAATCGTTATAGAAAAATATAACATTGTTGAACAACAGTGAATAATGATTCCTGAAAGTTCCAAAAATACCGTATAACTAAAAATCAGAATCAGCCTGTTTGCATCAGCCTGTTTTTCCATCAGAATTGCAAAAGTAGTAGATGATGTATGAATATTTCAAAATATTGCAGTAAGTCACATAAAATTTATGGATATAGCGCATAGTGATCACATAAACCCCAAACACTGGAGGAATCAATCACAACCATCGGTTAAATTGCCTTCTTTTAAAGATGATGATTTCGTAGAATACCCATAATAATAAGAGAGGTTGTTATGATTGAACGTGAACTGGGGAACTGGAAAGACTTTATCGAAGTGATGCTTCGTAAATAATTTTCTGGAAGAAATTCATATCCTGTAAAGGATAAAAAAAGGCGACTCAACGTAAGTCGCCTTTTTTGTGTCCGATTATTCTGGGCGTGGCTTCAATGGGAAGCGTCTTCGCACCAGCACAAAGAACAGGGGAACGAAGTAAATCGCCAGGATAGTAGCTGAAATCATCCCGCCCATTACGCCTGTCCCCACCGCATGTTGACCGCCAGAACCAGCGCCACTGCTGATGGTCATCGGCAGCACCCCGAAGATAAACGCCAGTGAAGTCATCAGAATCGGGCGTAAACGTTGGCGGCAGGCGTGGAGCGTAGCGTCGAGCAGATCGTGCCCTTTCTCGTTCATCTCATTGGCGAATTCAACAATCAATATTGCGTTCTTCGCCGATAGCCCGATAACGGTAAGTAACCCGACCTGGAAATACACGTCGTTTTCCAGACCGCGCATCCAGGTTGCCAGTAGCGCGCCAATGACCCCCAGCGGTACAACCAGCATGACGGAGAAAGGAACAGACCAGCTTTCGTACAGGGCCGCCAGACACAGGAATACCACCAGCAGAGAAATGGCATACAGGGCGGGAGCCTGAGAACCTGACAGCCGTTCCTGATAAGACATCGCAGTCCATTCGAGGCCAAACCCAGTCGGCAACTGGTGCACCAGCGATTCCATTATGTCCATTGCCGTACCGGTGCTGACACCGGGCGCAGCTTCGCCGACAATCTCGACCGCGGAGTACCCGTTATAGCGTTCCAGACGCGGTGAACCGGTCTCCCAGCGCGATGTGGCAAAGGCCGAGAAAGGCACCATGCCGCCGCTATTGTTGCGGACGTACCACAGGTTGATGTCGTCCGGGAGCATGCGATATTTTGCTGCCGCCTGCACGTAAACCTTCTTCACGCGGCCCCGGTCCATAAAGTCATTGACGTAGCTGGAGCCCCAGGCCGTTTGCAATGTGTCGTTGATATCGTCGATGGAAACGCCCAGCGCCTGGGCTTTGCGCTGATCGATATCAATTTGCAACTGCGGGCTGTCGTCCAGACCGTTATGACGAACGCGGGTCAGGGACGTGTCTTTCCCGGCCAGCTCAATGAGTTTGTCGCGCGCGGCCATTAACGCATCATGGCCCGCACCGGCGTGATCCTGCAGCTCCATATCGAAACCGGCAGAGCTTCCGAGGCCGCTGATAGCCGGAGGGCTGCTGGCGAAGACGCGGGCTTCTTTAATCTTATTAAAGGCTTTGGTCGCACGTTCGATGATGGCGAAAGAGGTTCCGGTAGTGGTGTCGCGCTCATCCCAGTCTTTTAAGCGGACAAACATACGTGCCACGTTTTGACCGTTCCCGCCAGGGCCAGAACCGACCGTGGAAAAGACTGACATAATGTTGTCTTTCTCATGGGTGAAGTAATACTTCTCCACTTCCTCAACCACTTTCAATGTTTGCTGCTGTGTGGAGCCGCTGGGCAGCTGGACCGAGGTGGTAAACATGCCGCGGTCTTCCAGCGGCAGGAAGGAGGTTGGCAGGCGCAGGAACAGGAAAACCATCCCACCGAGCAGCAGGCCGTAGATCAGTATCCAGCGCAGACTGCGGTGCAGGATCCTGGCAACGCCTTTTTCGTAGCGCTCGGCGTTGCGATTAAACATCCGGTTAAACCAGCCGAAGAAACCAGTTTGTCCGTGATGCTCGCCCTTATGCAGCGGTTTGAGCAGGGTGGCGCACAGAGCGGGGGTCAGGATCATCGCCACCAGAACAGACAGCACCATCGCGGAGACGATGGTAATCGAGAACTGGCGGTAAATTGCCCCGGTGGTGCCGCCGAAGAAGGCCATCGGGATAAACACTGCCGACAGCACCATGGCAATACCGACCAGTGCGCCCTGGATTTGCCCCATCGATTTCCGCGTCGCTTCCCGCGGCGTGAGCCCTTCCTCACTCATAATACGCTCGACGTTTTCCACGACTACAATGGCGTCATCGACCAGCAGGCCGATCGCCAGCACCATCGCAAACATCGTCAAGGTGTTAACGCTATAGCCAAAGGCATAAAGCACGGAGAAGGTACCCATCAGGACGACGGGAACGGCGATGGTGGGAATCAGCGTGGCGCGGAAGTTTTGCAGGAACAGGTACATCACGAGGAATACCAGCGCGATCGCTTCCAGCAGGGTTTTTACCACGTCGATGATTGAGGCTTTGACAAAGGAGGTGGTTTCATATGCCACCTTATATTCCAGCCCGTGTGGAAAATATTGTGACAGCTCGTTCAGACGGTTGATAACCAGCTCCGCCGTCGCCATTTCATTGGCGCCTGAAGCCAGCTTCACGCCCAGGCCGGAGGCAGGATTTCCATTAAAGCGGCTGAGGTAATCATACTTTTCAGCACCCATTTCGACCGTCGCCACATCGCCCAGTTTAACTTCTGAGCCATCCTGGTTGACGCGTAGCGTAATGGCGCGGAATTCATCCGGAGTCTGTAGTAGCGACTGGGCGTTGATCGTCGCGTTCAGCGCCTGCTTGTCCACCGAAGGCGTACCGCCAAGTTGTCCGACGGCAATCTGCGCATTCTGTGACTCGATAGCGTCGGTCACATCTTTAGCGGTCATCTGGAAACTGTTCAGTTTGGCCGGGTCAAGCCAGATACGCATGGAGTACTGTGAGCCGTAAGCGTCAATATCTCCCACGCCGTTAATACGGCTGAGCGGATCCTGAATGTTACTGGCGACATAGTCGGCGATGTCCTGCTTATCCATTGAGCCATCGGTAGAGACAAAGGCGATAGTCAGAATATTGGTGTCCCCGGTCTTACGCACCGTGACCCCCTGATCCTGTACCGCCTGCGGCAGTTTACGCATTGCCGATTGCAGCTGGTTTTGCACCTGCTGGACGGCCTCGTCAGGATCGGTTCCGGCAACGAAGCTCAACGTAACCGTAGCCTGACCTGTCCCGCTGCTCTGCGATGACATGTACATCAGGTTATCGAGACCGGTCATGTTCTGCTCGATAACCTGGGTGACGGTGTTTTCCAGAGTCTGAGCCGAGGCGCCAGGATAGTTGGCGGTGACCCGCACGTTTGGCGGTGCCAGATCGGGATATTGTTCAACGGGCAGTGAAAAAATAGCCAGGGCTCCTGTCAGGCACAACAGGATAGCTAACACCCAGGCAAAAATGGGGCGATCGATGAAAAAATTCGCCATTAAAAGAGGACCTCGTGTTTCTGCGTATCGTTATGGGTATGGCTTGCTTCACTTTAGCGGCAAGGTACGGGTCAAACGTGGAGAAAAAAAGAAGATAATGTAAATTATCATGCCCGTTTACAGCATACCTTTCGTGCCAACGCCGTCAGGCCTGGATCCAGACCCGACGGCGCTTTGCGGTTCTTTACGTTAGCTCACCGTCTGATTCAGCTGAACGGAAACTGATACTCACCAGCGTGCCCCCTCCGGAGGGTTGAGAGAAGGTCAGCGTGCCGCTCAGTCTTTCCGCCCGCTCACGCATAATATTTAGTCCATAGTGCCCTGTAGGCTCATGCGGCTCGCCAATGCCGATGCCGTTATCGCGGATATAAACCGTGTGGTTGCCGTCCGGAGCCGTTACGCAGCTGACGGCAATTTCGCTCGCACTGGCATGCTTAATGGCATTCAGCACCGCTTCGCGGATGATCTGCAACAGGTGCACCTGCATTTGCGCATCCAACGCCAGGGTGGGTAACCGACAGTCGAGTGTGAGTTTAGCTGAGGTTTGATTTTGCAGCGTTTCCAGCATTTCATGTAAGGCGGAGGGTAAGTCTGCCTGCTGTAAGGTCAGACGGAAGGTGGTGAGCAGTTCGCGTAGCTGACGGTAGGCATCGTTCAGCGCCTGGGAGAAATCCGCCATAATGCTTTGCGCCGGGGCGTTATCTTCCGGAATTGAACGCTTCAGCAGCGTGAGCTGAATGCGTAAATAAGAGAGCACCTGCGCCAGTGAGTCGTGCAGTTCGCGTGCAATCGTCGCTCGCTCCTCCATTAACAACAGCTGCTGAAAATGTTTTTGTGCCTGGTTGAAGTACAACCCGCGTCCCAACATCGAGGAGACGCTGTTGAGCAGCGGAGTAGAAGCATTGATGTTGGGACTTTGCCAGTGCAGTTCGCCGTAGACGGTTTCCTGCATGGTGACCGGCAGGATCTGCATCGGCAGCTCGGGGCTTTTAGCCCCTTCGCTAATCCGCCAGTTATCACCGACGGTGAGCTCAAGGAAATACGCGGCGTCATGTTCGCGGACGATCTGTAAAATATGGCGGAAGCAGTGCACGTCAATCTGGCTGGTATTTAAAGCCTGGGAGCACTGATACAACACCTCCAGACGGCGATTGGCTTCGTGGAGATCGTGAGTTTTCTCGGCAACAGATGCTTCCAGCGAGCGATACAGCTTGTGTAATTCACTCGACATCTGGCTAAACGTTTTGCCCAGCAACCCCAGTTCATTGGGCAAATCTGTATCCAGCGGTGGAATATCAAACTGACCGTGTTCAATTTGCTGACTGGCCATCACCAGTTTATTCAGTGGACGCACCACCTGCTGGCGAATGCGCCGCAGGGTAAAGAAGACGAGGGTGAATATGCCGATCCCGCCCGCCAGCGAGATGCCAAATACCAGCATTACTTTACGCTCGGCATAATGCTGCAACGCCAGCACGAAGAGATCGATTTGATCGACGTAGTTGTTGATATTGGCCTGGTACCATTTTAAATCGCCGTCGACCAAGCGTGCGTTCATTTCCAGCCAGTTAGCATGCAGACGCCCATAGCGGCTTTTTACCGCTTGTGGCACATACCACGCGTTCAGATTCTGTAGTGCTGGCGAGTTTAGCGCCTGCTGGAAAAGCTGGCGGTGGGCATTAAGCTGCTGGCTCTGGCTTTGTAGATCGTAACCCAGACGGTAGCTTTGCATGCGCAATGAGCCAGCAACGTTGATGGCTTCGGCATCTCGCAAGCTGCTGGTCAGCGTGAGCAGCGCAATACCCGTTGAGAGAATTGACAACAGCACTATGTAGAAAAAAGCTTTAGCCAGACTGGCCGAGACCGGACGCTTTACCGTCACTTGTGCATCCTCACACAATACACGTCGCGCCTGAAAACAGCGTGAACAATGCGGTGTATTTGATAAATGTTAATAAAACGCCATGAAACTGGATGGTAACTGAAACACAATTTCATATGCGATGAAATAAATTGATCTGCCACAGGTTCTGGATAAATAGTTGTGCTTCCTGGGCAAATGAACATTGCCGCTTCCTTCCGTGTCGGTTAATAACACTCTTATAAAGAATAAGGTTTTTGCAACCAAAAAAGAAGGAAGCCATGAATCGTTTTATTATGGTCAATAGCCAGCAGTGCCTGGGATGCCATGCCTGTGAGGTCGCCTGCGTCATGGCTCACAATGGCGAACAGCATGTCCTGGACCAACGGCATTTTCAGCCCCGAATTACCGTCATTAAGCATCAGCAGCAGCGCAGCGCGGTGACCTGTCACCACTGCGAAGATGCACCCTGCGCCAGAAGTTGCCCAAACGGGGCAATTAGCCATGATAACGACAGCGTTCAGGTGAACCCGCAAAAGTGCATTGGCTGTAAATCGTGCGTCGTTGCCTGTCCTTTCGGCACGATGCAGATCGTACTCACTCCCGTCGCCAAAGGGAAGGTGAAAGCCACGGCGCACAAATGCGATCTGTGCCAGGGGCGTGAACAGGGGCCCGCCTGCGTAGAGAACTGTCCGGCGCAGGCGTTACAACTGGTGACGGAAAATTCGCTTACCGGTCTGTCAAAAGCGCGCAGGCTGCGTACCGCAAGTCTGGAAAGCCAGCCATGGCATACCAGCACTACCGATTTTGTTCCACATATCATCACCAAACGTGAGCAAATGCAGGCGACGCCTGCGCGTGGTGAACCGGATAAACTGGCGATTGAGGCCCGGAAAACCAGCTTTGAAGAGATCTATCTGCCGTTTCGTACGGCGCAGGCGGAGCGCGAAGCCTCTCGCTGCCTGAAATGCGGCGACCACAGTATCTGCGAATGGACCTGTCCGTTGCATAACCATATTCCGCAGTGGATTGAACTGGTCAAAGCCGGGAATATCGACGCGGCGGTTGAGCTTTCACACCAAACCAACTGCCTGCCGGAGGTGACCGGACGTGTATGCCCGCAGGATCGACTCTGCGAAGGGGCATGCACGGTGCGTAGCGAGCATGGCGCAGTCACCATCGGTAATATTGAGCGTTACATCTCCGATCGGGCGCTGAGTAAAGGATGGCGACCGGACTTAAGCCATGTGCAGAAAGTGGACAAGCGTGTTGCCATCATCGGTGCGGGTCCGGCGGGTCTGGCCTGTGCGGATGTGCTTGCGCGCAGCGGCGTCAGCGCCACCGTTTACGATCGCCATCCTGAAATTGGCGGTTTGCTGACGTTCGGTATTCCGGCCTTCAAGCTGGACAAATCGCTGCTGGCGCGTCGCCGTGAAATCTTCAGCGCCATGGGCATCCATTTTGAACTTAACTGCGAAGTGGGTAAGGATGTCGCGCTTGAAAAGCTGCTGGAGGATTACGATGCCGTGTTCGTGGGCGTAGGAACCTATCGTTCCATGAAAGCGGACCTGCCAAATGAAGACGCGCCAGGCGTATATGATGCGCTGCCGTTCCTGATTGCCAACACCAAGCAGGTGATGGGGCTGGAGGAACTGCCTGAAGAGCCGTTTATCAATACCGCAGGATTGAACGTGGTTGTGCTGGGCGGAGGCGATACGGCAATGGACTGCGTGCGAACCGCGCTGCGTCATGGCGCAAGCCAGGTGACCTGCGCTTATCGCCGTGATGAGGCCAACATGCCCGGCTCGAAAAAAGAGGTGAAGAACGCCCGGGAAGAGGGGGCAAACTTCGAGTTTAACGTTCAGCCGGTTGAGCTGGTGTTGCATGCCGATGGGCGAGTCAGCGGCGTGCGTTTCTTACGTACCCAACTTGGTGAACCTGATGCGCAGGGCCGTCGTCGCCCGGTTCCCATCGCCGGGAGTGAGTTTGTCATGCCCGCAGATGCGGTGATCATGGCGTTTGGCTTTCACCCACACGGCATGCCGTGGCTGGAGTCGCATGGCGTTAAGGTCGATAACTGGGGGCGTATTGCCGCCGATGTTGAAAGCGCATACCGTTATCAAACCAGTAACCCGAAAATCTTTGCCGGTGGCGACGCGGTACGCGGTGCAGACCTGGTGGTGACGGCCATGGCGGAAGGGCGGCATGCTGCCCAGGGGATTGTCGACTGGCTGGGTGTAAAATCAGTCAAATCTCATTAGCCTAAGGTCAAGACAAACCCGGTTTCACGGCGTAGTATTATTTCTCACTTCTTGCTGTGGAGCCGGTATGTCGCAAAAAATTACCCTCATCAAAGATAAAGTCCTCTCCGATAACTACTTCATCCTGCGCAATATCACCTATGACCTGACCCGTAGCACTGGGGAGGTGATTCGCCATAAACGCGAGGTTTACGATCGCGGTAACGGCGCCACAATCTTGCTGTATAACCCGGAGAAGAAAACGGTGGTGTTAATCCGCCAGTTCCGCGTCGCCACCTGGGTCAACGGTAATGAAGATGGTCAACTGATTGAAACCTGCGCCGGGCTGTTGGATAACGACGAACCGGAAGCGTGCATTCGCAAAGAGGCCATTGAAGAAACCGGCTTTGAAGTGGGCGAGGTGCGAAAACTGTTTGAGTTATACATGTCGCCGGGCGGCGTGACGGAAATAATCCACTTCTTCATCGCACAATACAGTGACAGCCAGCGAGCAAATGCCGGCGGCGGTGTGGAAGATGAAGATATTGAAGTTCTGGAACTGCCGTTCACCCAGGCGCTGAAAATGATCAAAACGGGTGAGATCCGTGACGGTAAAACGGTGCTATTGCTGAACTATTTGCAGTCATCGCATCTCATGGACTAATGCACGGAATTTATATTTCTTTACAAATTTACGGCCAATCCGACAATTCTTATTGAGCCACATCAGTCGCGCAAGGAAGATACCGCTTAGGCTGTGTGTTTTGACTTCGGGGTTGTACCGCCCATGCGCTATCGCGTTATTCTCCTTTTCCTGCTCGGGTTGCTACCAGCCCGTTTGCTGTGGGCTGCGCCCGCGCAACAGGCGTTTTCTGACTGGCAGGTGACGTGTAATAACCAAAATTTTTGCGTGGCGCGCAATACCGGAGAGCACCACGGCCTGGTCATGACCTTGAGCCGCAGCGCCGGGGCACATACCGACGCCGTATTGCGTATTGAGCTGGGCGGGCTGGAGTCTTCTAACGTCAAAGAGAACGATATTGCGCCGCGTCTGCTGTTGGATGGTGCGCCGCTCTCGCTGAGCGGCGAACACTGGCGTGTTACCCCCAGGCAGCTGACGACCGATGATCCCGCCACCATTAGCGCATTTTTACAAACAGTACAGGACGCGAAGGCGATTACCCTGCAAAAAGGTGCGCAAAACCTGTCGTTGGTCGGGCTAAAAGCCGCATTGTTGTTTATCGACGCCCAGCAAAAACGCGTGGGGAGTGAAACCGCATGGATCGAAAAAGGCGACGAGCCACCGCTCAGTGTACCTCCGGCCCCCGCGCTGAAAGGTGTAGCAGTCATTAATCCAACGCCAACGCCTCTCACACAGCAGGAGCGCAGTGAACTGCTGGACTATGGTAACTGGCGAATCAACGGTATTCGCTGCTCTATCGATCCGCTGCGTCGCGAGATGCGCGTCACGGCCCTAACGGATGATAAAGCGCTGCTGATGATTGGCTGTGAGGCCGGGGCGTATAACACTATCGATCTGGCGTGGGTGGTTTCACGTACTACTCCGTTGACTTCACGCGCGGTACGTTTAAGCCTGCCTTTTAAAACGGAGGCGGAAAGTCGCGATATGGAGCTGACCAACGCTACGTTTGACGAGAAGTCGCGGGAGCTGGTTACCCTCGCTAAAGGACGAGGGTTGGCAGATTGCGGTATCCAGACCCGCTGGCGCTACGACGGGCAACGTTTTCGCCTGGTGCGCTATGCCCAGGAGCCAAGTTGTGATAACTGGCATGGGCCAGATGCCTGGCCCACGCTGTGGATCACGCGTTAAGCACCTTGTGCGCTTTGTTGACGATGTTATCTACCGTAAAGCCAAAGAACGGGAACAGCTTGTCCGCCGGAGCCGACTCCCCATAACCCGTCATCCCAACAATCGCCCCTTTCAGTCCGACGTATTTGTACCAGTAGTCGGCAACCCCTGCTTCTACCGCCACGCGCGCGCTGACGTTTGCTGGCAGGACCGATTCCCGGTACGCCTCATCCTGGGCGTCGAAGATATCGGTTGAGGGCAGAGACACCACCCGCACGTTACGACCTTCGCCGGTCAGTTTTTCCGCCGCCAGCAGCGTAATTTCCATTTCTGAACCGGTAGCAATCAAAATAATATCTGGCTTACCGCCGCCATCCTTCAGCACATAGCCGCCGCGGGCAATTTGCTGCACCTGCTCAGGCGTGCGCTCAACTTGCGCCAGATTCTGCCGCGAGAGGATCAGCGCCGTTGGCCCGTCATGGCGTTCGACTGCCAGCTTCCAGCCTACCGCCGCCTCAACCTGATCGCATGGTCGCCAGGTGCTGAAATTAGGCGTCAGACGCAGGCTGGCGAGCTGTTCAACGGCCTGGTGCGTAGGACCATCTTCCCCCAGGCCAATCGAGTCGTGGGTATAAACCATGATTTGTCGGGCTTTCATCAGCGCCGCCATGCGCGCGGCATTACGGGCATATTCGACAAACATCAGGAACGTAGCGGTGTACGGTATGAAGCCCCCATGGTGCGCGATACCGTTGGCAATCGCGGTCATGCCAAATTCACGCACGCCGTAGTGGATGTAGTTTCCTGCATGATCCTCTTTAAGAGAGGAGGAGCCTTTCCAGATGGTCAGGTTGCTGGGCGCCAGATCCGCCGATCCGCCAAGCAGCTCAGGCAGTACAGGCCCGTAGGCGTTAAGGGTATTTTGCGAGGCCTTACGGGTGGCGATTTTGGCCGGATTGGCCTGCAGCTCGGTAATATATTTCTGGGTTGTTGCCTCCCACTCCTTCGGCAGTCCACCGCTCATCCGGCGAGAAAACTCTGCCGCCAGTTCCGGGTAGGCTTGTTGGTAAGCTGCGAATTTCTCCTTCCAGCCCTGTTGCGCTTTTTCGCCTTTCTCACGTGCGTCCCACGCCCGGTAAATCTCTTTGGGGATCTCAAAAGCCGGATGATGCCACCCCAGTTTCTGCCGGGTCAGCGCCACCTCTTCTTCGCCCAGCGCAGCGCCGTGCGCTTCCTCTTTTCCGGCTTTATTTGGTGATCCAAAACCAATCACCGTACGGCAGATAATCAGCGACGGTTTATCGGTAACAGCCTGCGCTTCCTGAATGGCTTTTTTCACCGCCTCAGGGTCATGACCGTCAATCTCGTGCACCACATGCCAGTGATAAGCCTCAAAGCGTTTTGCAGTATCGTCGGTAAACCAGCCATCGGTTTCACCGTCAATCGAGATGCCGTTGTGATCGTAGAAGCCGATGAGTTTGCCAAGCCCCAGCGTGCCCGCCAGCGAACAAGCCTCGTGTGAAATACCCTCCATCAGACAGCCGTCGCCCATAAAGACCCAGGTAAAGTGGTCAACAATCTCATGGTCCGGCTGGTTAAACTGTGCTGCCAGCGTGCGCTCGGCAATGGCCATGCCGACGGCGTTGGCTAACCCCTGGCCCAGCGGTCCGGTGGTGGTTTCCACGCCCGGCGTGTAGCCAATTTCCGGGTGACCTGGCGTTTTCGAATGGAGCTGACGGAAGTTCTTTAATTCTTCGATCGACAGGTCGTAACCGGAAAGATGCAACAGGCTGTAAAGCAGCATTGAGGCGTGGCCGTTGGACAGAATAAACCGGTCACGATCGTACCAGGTGGGATCGGTCGGGTTATGGCGTAGAAAATCGTTCCACAGCACTTCGGCGATATCGGCCATCCCCATTGGTGCTCCAGGGTGGCCGGAGTTAGCTTTTTGGACGGCATCCATACTTAGCGCACGAATGGCATTGGCAAGCTCTTTACGGGTCATAGGAAATACTCCTTGAAAAGTAAAGTGTTAGATGCGTGTTGTGATTCACACTTTTGGGAAAATTGTGGGCGTTGTCAGCAAAAAGCATAGCAGACAAGCATGGTATTGCTGGATTAAGCAGGTAACATGGCTGTTATAAATTGATAACAAATTCTTTCTTTGAATGGTGAGAGTTTGGGGACCTTCAAAGTTTGTGCCGTTGACTGAGGTGATAATGTGCGGCTCAGTAGAATGGTTACCCGCGCCACTTTTTTGATAGATACGTGAAAGGAACAACAAGATGGATGACCAGTTAAAACAAAGCGCTCTCGATTTCCACGAATTTCCGGTACCCGGTAAAATCCAGGTTTCTCCGACCAAGCCTCTGGCAACGCAGCGCGACCTGGCGCTGGCCTATTCGCCGGGCGTGGCTGCGCCGTGTCTTGAAATTGAAAAGGACCCGCTGGCGGCCTACAAATACACCGCGCGCGGCAACCTGGTTGCGGTTATTTCCAACGGTACAGCGGTGCTGGGTCTCGGCAACATTGGCGCGTTGGCCGGCAAACCGGTGATGGAAGGTAAAGGCGTTCTGTTTAAGAAATTCGCCGGGATCGATGTGTTCGACATTGAAGTCGATGAACTCGATCCGGATAAATTTATCAATGTGGTTGCGGCCCTGGAACCCACGTTTGGCGGTATCAACCTCGAAGATATTAAAGCGCCGGAGTGCTTCTACATTGAGCAAAAATTGCGCGAACGCATGAATATTCCGGTCTTCCACGATGACCAGCACGGTACGGCAATCATCAGTACTGCTGCAATTTTGAACGGTCTGCGGGTGGTAGAGAAAAATATCTCTGACGTGCGCATGGTGGTGTCTGGCGCAGGCGCGGCGGCGATTGCCTGTATGAACCTGCTGGTAGCGCTGGGTATGCAGAAACACAATATTGTGGTCTGTGACTCCAAAGGTGTGATTTACAAAGACCGCGAACCGAACATGGCGGAAACCAAAGCGGCTTACGCTGTGGTGGATGACGGTAAGCGTACGCTGGATGATGTCATTGATGGCGCAGATATTTTCCTCGGCTGCTCGGGCCCGAAAGTGCTGACCCAGGAAATGGTTAAGAAGATGGCGCGTGCGCCAATGATTCTGGCACTCGCCAACCCGGAACCGGAAATCCTGCCGCCGCTGGCAAAAGAGGTGCGTTCCGACGCCATCATCTGTACCGGGCGTTCAGACTACCCGAACCAGGTTAACAACGTCCTGTGCTTCCCGTTCATCTTCCGCGGTGCGCTGGATGTCGGTGCGACGGCCATTAACGAAGAGATGAAACTGGCGGCGGTACACGCCATTGCTGAGCTGGCGCATGCCGAGCAGAGTGAAGTGGTGGCCTCTGCTTATGGCGATCAGGACCTGAGCTTCGGCCCGGAATATATCATTCCGAAACCGTTCGACCCGCGTCTGATCGTCAAAATTGCCCCTGCGGTGGCGAAAGCGGCGATGGACTCCGGCGTGGCAACGCGTCCGATAGCCGACTTTGACGCTTACATCGATAAGCTGACCGAATTCGTCTACAAAACCAACCTGTTCATGAAGCCGATTTTCTCCCTGGCACGCAAAGCGCCGAAGCGCGTGGTGCTGACCGAAGGGGAAGAGGCGCGCGTACTGCATGCTACTCAGGAGCTGATTACTTTAGGGCTGGCAAAACCGATCCTGATCGGTCGTCCAAGCGTTATTGAAATGCGTATCCAGAAACTGGGGCTGCAGATCAAAGCGGGCGTCGATTTTGAAATCGTCAACAATGAGTCCGATCCGCGCTTTAAAGAGTACTGGAGCGAGTACTACCAGATTATGAAGCGTCGTGGGATTACCCAGGAGCAGGCGCAGCGTGCGGTGATCGCCAACACCACGGTGATCGGCGCAATCATGGTACAGCGTGGCGAAGCGGATGCGATGATCTGCGGTACGATTGGCGACTACCATGAGCACTTCAGCGTGGTGAAAGAGGTGTTTGGTCATCGTGATGGCGTGCATACTGCCGGAGCGATGAACGCCTTGCTGCTGCCAAGTGGTAACACCTTTATCGCCGATACTTACGTCAACGACGATCCTACGCCTGAGCAACTGGCTGAAATCGCCGTGATGGCGGCAGAGACCGTGCGTCGCTTTGGTATTGAACCGAAGGTAGCGTTGCTCTCGCACTCCAACTTTGGTTCCTCTGACTGCCCGTCGGCCAGCAAAATGCGCGAAGCGCTGGAGCTGATTAAGGCGCGTGCGCCAGAGTTGATGATTGACGGCGAAATGCACGGCGATGCTGCGCTGGTGGAAAGCATCCGTAATGACCGCATGCCGGACAGTCCGTTGAAAGGCTCTGCAAATATTCTGGTGATGCCGAATATGGAAGCGGCCCGTATTAGTTACAACTTACTACGCGTTTCCAGTTCTGAAGGCGTAACGGTGGGCCCGGTGCTTATGGGGGTTGCGAAACCTGTTCATGTATTAACGCCGATCGCCTCTGTTCGTCGTATCGTTAATATGGTGGCGCTGGCGGTTGTAGAAGCTCAAACACAGCCGCTGTAATTTCACTTTAATTTATTTCCGGCGCGGGTTTCTCCCGCGCCTTTTTATTTTCCCTTTCTTAGTGATCTACTTCACCTTTTAAACCTGGTTGCCGAATTTTGTTATTTACTCTGACAAAAAATTGCCACGATGAGGGCAGTTTTAGCGGAGGCGGTGAGCAATGGAAAAAGAACGCATTATTCAGGAATTTGTGCCGGGGAAACAGGTCACGCTGGCGCATCTCATTGCGCACCCCGGCGAGGAATTAGCGAAAAAGATCGGCGTTCCCGAAGCGGGCGCTATCGGCATCATGACGCTGACGCCAGGCGAAACCGCGATGATTGCCGGTGACTTAGCCATGAAGGCGGCGGATGTACATATCGGCTTTCTCGATAGATTCAGCGGCGCACTGGTGATCTACGGCTCGGTAGGCGCAGTAGAAGAAGCGTTATTACAGACGGTAAGCGGTCTGGGTCGATTATTAAATTTCACTTTGTGTAACCTGACAAAAAGTTAATCAGAGGCGGCGATGAAACGTATTGCGTTTGTCGGTACGGTGGGGGCGGGGAAAACAACGCTCTTTAATGCGCTACAGGGGAATTATTCCCTCGCCAGAAAAACACAGGCCGTGGAGTTTAATGAAAATGGCGATATCGATACGCCAGGGGAATATTTTAGCCATCCGCGCTGGTATCACGCCTTAATTACCACGCTGCAGGATGTCGATACGTTGATTTATATACACGCGGCAAATGATAAAGAAAGTCGCTTACCTGCCGGGCTGTTGGATATCGGCGCCAGTAAACGACAAATCGCCGTTATCAGTAAAACGGACATGCCGGATGCCGACGTCGCCGCAACGCGACAACTACTTCGTGGGATGGGGTTTCAGGAGCCGATTTTTGAGCTCAATAGCCATGACCCGCGCAGCGTGCAGCACCTGGTGGATTATCTGACTGAGCTCAGCCAAAAGGAGGAAAGGGCAGGTGAAAAAACTCATCACAGCTAACGATATTCGTGCGGCCCACGCACGCGGCGAACAGGAAATGTCGGTTGTTCTGCGCGCCAGCATCATCACCCCGGAGGCGCGCGAAGTTGCGGAGCTGCTGGGCGTTACCATCAGTGAATGCGATGAATCCGCGCCAAACGCCGCAGCCGCCGCCGCTCCGGCTGCGGTGGATGATGGCAAAACGGAAAGCCAGCGTATTCGCGAAACCATCATTGCGCAGTTACCCGAAGGGCAGTTTACCGAAAGCCTGGTCGCCCAACTGATGGACAAAGTTATGAAGGAGAAGCAGTCGCTGGAGCAGGGCGGAATGCAGCCGAGCTTTAACTCGGTGACCGGCAAAGGCGGCGTCAAAGTCATCGATGGCAGCAGCGTGAAGTTTGGTCGTTTTGACGGCGCGCAGCCGCACTGTGTGGGCTTAACCGATCTGGTGACCGACCAGGACGGTAGCAGTATGGCCGCCGGGTTCATGCAGTGGGATAACGCCTTTTTCCCATGGACGCTGAACTACGACGAAATCGACATGATTCTGGAAGGCGAGCTGCACGTTCGCCACGAAGGCGAAACCATGATTGCAAAAGCCGGGGATGTAATGTTTATCCCGAAAGGTTCCAGCATCGAATTTGGTACGCCATCGACGGTGAAATTTCTGTATGTGGCCTGGCCTGCGAACTGGCAGTCCTGCTAAGGCGGATGTATGAAGGATTTCATTACCGAAGCATGGCTCAGAGCGAATCATACGCTCAGCGAAGGGGCTGAAATTCATCTCCCCGCTGACGCTCGCCTGACGCCGTCTGCCCGGGAATTACTGGAAAGCCGACATCTGCGTATTAAGTTTATTGACGAGCAGGGCAGCCTGTTTATTGATGACGAAGAACAGCAGCCGCAGCCGGTGCATGGATTAACCAGCAGTGATACGCATCCACAGGCCAGCTGCGAACTGTGCCATCAACCGGTGGCGAAGAAACCAGACACCCTGACGCATCTGACGGCGGACAAGATGGTCGCCAAAAGTGACCCTCGGCTGGGATTTCGCGCCGCGCTGGACAGCACCATCGCCCTGGCCGTGTGGTTGCAGATTGAGATGGCAGAACCATGGCAGCCGTGGCTGGCGGATATCCGCTCGCGCCTGGGCAATACTATGCGCGCTGACGCCATGGATGAGCCGCTGGCAGCACAAGCTGTCGTGGGTTTAAGTGACGAAGATTTACACCGTCTTTCGCATCAACCGCTGCGCTATCTGGACCACGACCATCTGGTGCCTGAAGCCAGTCATGGACGTGATTGCGCACTGCTTAATCTGCTGCGTACCAAAGTCCGTGAAACGGAGACGGTGGCGGCCCAGGTGTTCATCACTCGCAGTTTTGAGGTTATGCGACCGGACATTATGCAGGCGCTCAACCGCCTTTCCAGTACGGTCTACGTGATGATGATTCTGAGCGTTGCGAAGCATCCGCTGACGGTTAACCAAATTCAACAGCGACTGGGGGAGAAGCAATGATCATTGAACGTGCTCGTCAACTCGCCCAACGCTCACCGGCACGGGTGGTGTTCCCGGATGCGCTGGATGTCCGGGTGCTGAAGGCGGCGAATTACCTGCACCAGCACGGTCTGGCACATCCCATTCTCGTCGCCAGTCCGTTTGCGCTGCGCCAGTTTGCCCTCAGTCACCGGGTGGCAATGGATGGCATTCAGGTTATCGATCCGCAAAGCAATCAGCCAATGCGCGAAGAGTTTGCGCTGCGCTGGCTGGTCCGCGCGGGAGATAAAACGCCTGCGGATGCGCTGGAAAAACTCAACGATCCGCTGATGTTCGCCGCGGCAATGGTCAGCGCGGGTAAAGCTGACGTCTGCATTGCGGGCAATCTCTCATCAACAGCGAACGTGCTGCGTGCCGGATTACGCATTATCGGGCTACAGCCTGGCTGTAAAACGCTGTCGTCAATTTTCCTGATGCTGCCGCAGTACCTTGGGCCGTCATTAGGGTTTGCCGATTGCAGCGTCGTGCCGCAGCCCACCGCCGCACAGTTGGCGGATATTGCGATTGCCAGCGCACAGACATGGCAGGCGATCACTGGTGAAGAGCCGCGCGTGGCCATGCTGTCGTTTTCAAGTAATGGCAGTGCTCGCCATCCTAACGTCGCTAACGTGCAGCAGGCGACCGAGATCGTTCGTGAGCGTGCCCCGCAGCTTACCGTGGACGGAGAACTGCAATTTGATGCCGCCTTTGTTCCGGATGTTGCTGCGCAAAAAGCGCCCGCCAGTCCGTTAAAGGGCAATGCCAATGTGATGGTCTTCCCATCGCTGGAGGCCGGCAATATTGGCTACAAAATCGCTCAGCGTCTGGGAGGGTATCGCGCAGTAGGTCCGTTGATTCAAGGGCTTGCCGCACCGCTTCACGACCTCTCTCGTGGCTGTAGCGTACAGGAAATTATCGAACTGGCGTTGGTGGCAGCAGTGCCGCGCCAGACTGACGTGAGTCGTGAAAACGCCTCGCACACACTGGTTAATACACAAAATCATTCGCGCAGCGTCGAGGCGGCAAGTGCGGGAACCTCAGGAGCTTACTTAAGTAAGTGACTGAGGTGAGCAAACGCAGCCAACAAAGAGGCGGTGTGAAGGATGAAGTGTATGTATAGGTCCCGTTCTGGACCCCTTAATGAGAGGAAAACACAATGGAAGCATTAGGAATGATTGAAACCCGGGGCCTGGTTGCACTGATTGAGGCTTCTGACGCAATGGTTAAAGCGGCACGCGTGAAACTGGTTGGCGTGAAGCAGATCGGCGGCGGTCTGGTCACTGCCATGGTTCGTGGCGACGTAGCGGCATGTAAAGCTGCAACGGACGCAGGTGCTGCGGCTGCACAGCGTATTGGCGAGCTGGTTTCCGTACACGTGATCCCACGTCCGCACGGCGATCTGGAAGAAGTGTTCCCGATCAGCTTTAAAGGCGACAGCAACGACATGTAAGTCGTCCATGTGACGCCACAGACTTCATTGCTGGCGTCACCCTCTCTCCTTTTCACATTACCTTCTGCGGAGGGTAGGGGGAGGTTTTACCTGAAATATGCCACGGAGGCGCGTATGAAACTGGCAATCGTTACAGGACAAATTGTTTGTACCGTACGCCATCAGGGGCTCGCGCACGACAAGTTGCTGATGGTGGAAATGATTGACGCCCAGGGAAATCCCGACGGGCAATGTGCTGTTGCTATCGACAGCATCGGGGCGGGAACCGGAGAGTGGGTGCTGCTGGTCAGCGGAAGCTCCGCCCGTCAGGCGCACCGGAATGAATCATCGCCTGTCGATCTGTGCGTGATTGGCATTGTCGATGAAGTGGTGGCAGGTGGTCAGGTGATCTTCCATAAATAAGGCAGAAAATCATGAATCAACAGGATATTGAACAGGTCGTGAAAGCGGTACTGCTGAAAATGAAAGACAGCAGCCAACCCGTCAGTGCCGTTCAAGAAATGGGCGTTTTTGCCTCCCTGGATGACGCAGTGGCGGCAGCAAAACTGGCCCAGCAGGGGCTGAAAAGCGTCGCCATGCGCCAACTGGCTATCACGGCTCTACGTGAGGCGGGCGAAAAGCACGCCAGAGAATTAGCGGAACTTGCCGTCACTGAAACCGGCATGGGACGCGTCGAAGATAAATTTGCCAAAAACGTGGCGCAGGCGCGCGGCACGCCGGGGGTGGAATGCCTGTCTCCACAGGTTCTGACCGGTGATAACGGTCTGACGCTGATTGAAAACGCGCCGTGGGGCGTGGTGGCCTCAGTAACCCCATCCACCAACCCGGCCGCGACCGTCATTAACAACGCCATTAGCCTGATTGCCGCTGGTAACAGCGTGGTCTTCGCACCGCATCCGGCGGCGAAAAAAGTTTCTCAGCGCGCTATCACTCTGCTTAACCAGGCGGTAGTTGCCGCAGGCGGTCCGGCAAACCTGTTGGTAACGGTTGCCAACCCGGATATCGAGACTGCCCAGCGTCTGTTCAAGTACCCAGGTATCGGCCTGCTGGTGGTGACCGGCGGTGAGGCCGTAGTGGACGCCGCGCGTAAGCACACCAACAAACGTCTGATTGCCGCTGGTGCGGGTAATCCGCCAGTGGTGGTTGATGAAACGGCTGACCTAGCACGCGCGGCGCAGTCGATAGTCAAAGGTGCATCGTTTGACAACAACATCATCTGCGCCGACGAAAAAGTGCTGATCGTGGTCGATAGCGTCGCCGATGAACTGATGCGTCTGATGGAAAGCCAGCATGCGGTGAAACTGACCGCGGCTCAGGCCGAACAGCTGCAGCCGGTGCTGCTGAAAAATATCGATGAGCGCGGTAAAGGCACAGTCAGTCGTGACTGGGTCGGACGTGATGCCGGAAAAATCGCTGCGGTGATTGGTCTGAACGTACCGGAGCAAACCCGTCTGTTGTTCGTCGAAACCTCCGCGACGCATCCGTTTGCCGTTACCGAACTGATGATGCCGGTGCTGCCGGTCGTACGGGTTACCAACGTCGATGAAGCCATTGAACTGGCGGTCAAGCTTGAAGGCGGCTGCCACCATACGGCGGCGATGCACTCACGCAATATCGACAACATGAACCGTATGGCAAACGCCATTGATACCAGCATCTTCGTTAAAAACGGACCGTGCATTGCCGGTCTTGGGCTGGGCGGTGAAGGCTGGACCACGATGACCATTACCACACCAACCGGGGAAGGGGTGACCAGTGCGCGTACGTTTGTGCGTCTGCGTCGCTGTGTGTTGGTAGACGCCTTCAGAATTGTATAAGGAGTAAATGAGATGGCGCACGACGAACAACGTTGGTTGACACCCAGACTGCTAAAAGCGGCAACGCTATGTAACCAGACGCCCGCAAAGAGCGAATCACCGCTGTGGTTGGGCATTGATTTGGGAACGTGTGATGTGGTGTCGATGGTTGTGGACAGTGACGGACAGCCGGTCGCGGTTTGCCTGGACTGGGCCGATGTCGTGCGCGATGGCATCGTCTGGGATTTCTTTGGTGCGGTGACCATCGTTCGTCGCCATCTCGATACGCTCGAACAACAGCTGGGTTGCCGCTTTACCCATGCGGCAACCTCATTTCCGCCGGGAACTGACCCACGCATCTCTATTAACGTGCTGGAGTCTGCCGGGCTTGAAGTGAGCCAGGTGCTCGACGAACCAACTGCGGTGGCGGATCTGTTGCAGCTCGATAACGCGGGCGTGGTGGATATTGGCGGTGGCACTACCGGGATTGCGATTGTTAAACAGGGCAAGGTGACCTACTCCGCCGATGAAGCAACCGGTGGGCACCATATCTCTCTGACGCTGGCCGGGAACCGTCGTATCCAGTTGGAAGAAGCCGAGCAGTACAAACGCAGCAACGGCAAAGAAATCTGGCCGGTGGTGAAGCCTGTCTACGAAAAGATGGCGGAAATCGTGGCGCACCATATTGCCGGACAGGATGTCGCTGATTTGTGGCTGGCCGGTGGTTCCTGTATGCAGCCGGGCGTTGATGAACTGTTCCGTAAGCGTTTCCCGGAACTGCAGGTGCATTTACCCCAGCACAGCCTGTTTATGACTCCGCTGGCGATTGCAAATAGCGGAAAAGAAAAAGCGGAAGGAATCTATGCAACCTGAATTGCAGACCGCGCTCTTTCAGGCATTCGATACCCTGAATCTGCAACGCGTAAAAACGTTTAGCGTTCCCCCGGTTACGTTATGTGGACTGGGAGCGCTCAGTACCTGCGGACAGGAAGCACAAACGCGCGGACTGACGCATATGTTCGTCATGGTTGACAGCTTTCTGCATCAGGCGGGGATGACCGCCGCACTGGAGCGCAGCCTGGCGATGAAAGGTGTGGCAATGACGCTGTGGCCATGTCCGGTAGGCGAGCCGTGCATTACGGACGTCTGCGCGGCAGTCGCGCAACTGCGTGAATCGAAGTGTGATGGCGTTGTGGCCTTCGGCGGTGGCTCCGTACTGGATGCCGCCAAGGCAGTGGCGTTGCTGGTGACGAATCCCACCCAGACGCTGGCTGACATGGACGAGCACAGCGCGTTACGCCCGCGTCTGCCGCTGATTGCCGTACCGACTACCGCCGGAACGGGCTCAGAAACCACGAACGTCACGGTGATTATCGACGCCGCGACCGGACTCAAAAAAGTGCTGGCCCACGCAACCTTGATGCCGGATGTGGCGATCCTTGACGCCGCATTGACGGAAGGTGTGCCTGCACACGTAACGGCGATGACCGGGATTGATGCACTGACGCACGCCGTTGAAGCGTATAGCGCGCTGAACGCGACGCCGTTTACCGACAGCCTGGCGATTGGCGCGATTGCGATGATCGGTAAATCGCTGCCGAAGGCCGTCGGCTACGGTCAGGATCTGGCGGCGCGCGAAAGCATGCTGCTGGCTTCCTGTATGGCCGGGATGGCGTTTTCCAGCGCAGGGCTGGGCCTGTGCCACGCGATGGCGCACCAGCCGGGGGCGACGTTGCACATCCCGCACGGACAGGCTAACGCCATGCTGCTTCCTACGGTAATGGGTTTCAACCGTATGGTGTGTCGTGAGCGCTTCAGCCATATCGGACGGGCGTTAACCAACAAGAAATCGGACGATCGCGATGCCATCAACGCGGTCGGTGAGTTGATTAGCGAAGTGGGCCAGACCAAACGACTCTCTGACGTTGGGGCAAAGCCCGAGCATTACAGCGCATGGGCTCACGCCGCGCTGGAGGATATTTGTATTCGCAGTAACCCACGGACCGCCACGCAGGCACAGATCATCGACCTGTACGCGGCTGCCGGGTAATGCCTGTAGGCCGGATAAGGTGCTCGCACCGCCATCCGGCAATAACACGGCGTTAATGCCGGAGGCGACGTAAACGTCTTATCCGGCCTACAAATCACAAATGACAGGGAGTAGGGGCTATGGGAATTAACGAAATCATCATGTACATCATGATGTTCTTTATGCTGATTGCCGCCGTGGACAGGATCCTGTCGCAGTTCGGCGGTTCGGCACGCTTCCTCGGTAAGTTCGGTAAGAGTATTGAGGGATCGGGCGGCCAGTTTGAAGAAGGCTTTATGGCGATGGGCGCACTGGGCCTGGCGATGGTTGGTATGACCGCGCTGGCGCCGGTACTGGCGCATGTGCTCGGGCCAGTGATTATTCCGCTGTATGAAATGTTGGGCGCGAACCCGTCGATGTTTGCCGGAACGCTGCTGGCGTGCGATATGGGCGGCTTCTTCCTGGCGAAAGAACTGGCGGGCGGCGACGTTGCGGCGTGGCTGTACTCTGGCCTGATCCTCGGGGCGATGATGGGGCCGACGCTGGTCTTCTCCATTCCGGTTGCACTGGGGATTATTGAACCGTCTGACCGCCGTTATCTGGCGCTGGGCGTGCTGGCGGGTATCGTCACCATTCCGATTGGTTGTATTGCGGGCGGTTTGATTGCGATGTACTCCGGCGTCGAAATCAACGGACAGCCGGTGGAATTCACCTTCGCGCTGATCCTGATGAATATGATCCCGGTGTTGATCGTGGCTGTGCTGGTGGCGCTGGGACTGAAATTCATCCCGGAAAAAATGATCAACGGCTTCCAGATCTTCGCGAAATTCCTGGTGGCGCTGATCACCATCGGCCTGGCAGCAGCGGTGGTTAAATTCCTGCTCGGCTGGGAGCTGATCCCAGGTCTTGATCCTATCTTCATGGCTCCGGGCGACAAGCCGGGTGAAGTGATGCGCGCCATCGAAGTTATCGGTTCTATTTCCTGCGTACTGCTCGGCGCGTACCCAATGGTGTTGCTGCTGACTCGCTGGTTTGAAAAACCACTGATGAGCGTCGGTAACCTGTTAAAAATCAATAATATTGCGGCTGCTGGTATGGTCGCGACGCTGGCGAACAACATCCCAATGTTCGGCATGATGAAGAACATGGATACCCGCGGCAAAGTGATCAACTGCGCCTTTGCGGTCTCCGCGGCCTTTGCATTGGGTGACCACTTAGGCTTCGCCGCCGCCAACATGAACGCGATGATCTTCCCGATGATTGTCGGCAAGCTGATTGGCGGTGTGACGGCGATTGGTGTGGCTATGCTGTTGGTACCGAAAGATGAAGATGTGCCAGCTGAAGTAGAAACCAACCCGGAGGCGCAATCGTGAATACTCGCCAGCTACTGAGCGTCGGTATCGATATCGGCACCACCACCACTCAGGTCATTTTCTCGCGCCTTGAGCTGGTCAACCGTGCGGCAGTGTCGCAGGTGCCGCGCTACGAATTCATCAAACGCGAAATTAGCTGGCAAAGCCCGGTGTTCTTTACCCCCGTTGATAAGAAGGGCGGGTTAAAAGAGGCCGAACTTAAGGCGCTAATCCTCGCCCAGTATCAGGCGGCGGGTATTGCGCCTGAGACTGTCGATTCCGGCGCGATCATCATCACCGGAGAAAGTGCCAAAACCCGTAATGCGCGTCCGGCGGTGATGGCGCTCTCTCAGTCTCTGGGGGACTTCGTGGTTGCCAGCGCCGGTCCGCATCTGGAATCGGTGATTGCCGGTCACGGCGCGGGGGCACAAACCCTGTCCGAGCAGAAGTTGTGCCGCGTACTGAATATCGACATCGGTGGCGGTACGTCGAACTACGTTCTGTTCGATGCCGGAAAGGTCAGCGGTTCGGCTTGCCTCAACGTCGGCGGACGACTGCTGGAAACGGACGGCCAGGGGCGAGTAGTGCATGCGCATCAGCCGGGGCAGATGATTGTTGATGACGTATTTGGTCCGGGCACTGATGCCCGAACTCTCAATGCGGCGCAGCTTGTTCAGGTAGCCCGACGGATGGCGGCGCTGATTGTGGAGGTGATCGACGGCACGTTATCACCGCTGGCACAGGCGCTGATGCAAACCGGCCTGTTACCGGCGGGCGTGAAACCGGAAGTGATTACGTTGTCCGGCGGGGTGGGCGAGTGCTACCGCAACCAACCAGCCGATCCGTTCTGTTTTTCCGACATTGGCCCGCTGTTAGCGACGGCTCTGCATGAACATCCGCGCCTGCGTGAGATGAACGTGCAGTTCCCGGCGCAAACCGTGCGCGCCACGGTGATTGGCGCCGGTGCGCATACGCTGTCGCTTTCGGGCAGCACCATCTGGCTGGAAGGTGTGGCGCTTCCGCTGCGCAATCTGCCGGTGGCGATTCCGGTTGATGAGGCTGATTTGGTGGCCGCCTGGCAACAGGCGCTAATGCAGCTCGATCTGGACCCGCAAACAGACGCTTACGTTCTGGCGCTGCCCGGTTCACTGCCGGTGCGCTACGCCGCGCTGTTAACGGTGATTGATGCGCTGCTGGCCTTCGTCGCGCGCTATCCGAATCCGCATCCCCTGCTGGTGGTAGCCGAGCAGGATTTTGGTAAGGCCCTGGGCATGCTGTTACGCCCACAGTTACAGCAACACCCGCTGGCAGTCATCGATGAGGTGGTTGTCCGGGCGGGGGACTATATCGACATTGGTACGCCTCTTTTTGGCGGATCGGTTGTGCCGGTGACGGTGAAATCACTCGCATTTCCTTCCTGAGGGAACGACTTATGAAACTAAAGACCACATTGTTCGGCAATGTTTATCAGTTTAAGGATGTTAAAGAGGTGCTGGCAAAAGCCAACGAACTGCGTTCGGGGGATGTGCTGGCAGGAGTGGCCGCAACCAGTTCGCAGGAACGCGTGGCGGCCAAGCAGGTACTGTCGGAAATGACGGTGGCGGATATCCGCAATAACCCGGTGATTTCCTATGAAGAGGACTGTGTAACGCGTCTGATTCAGGATGACGTCAACGAAACGGCCTATAACCGCATCAAAAACTGGAGCATCAGCGAGCTGCGTGAGTACGTGTTGAGCGATGAAACCTCCGTGGATGACATTGCGTTTACGCGTAAAGGGCTAACGTCGGAAGTGGTCGCCGCGGTAGCAAAAATTTGCTCCAACGCGGACCTGATCTACGGCGGTAAGAAAATGCCGGTGATCAAAAAGGCCAATACCACCATCGGTCTGCCGGGCACCTTTAGCTGCCGTTTGCAGCCGAACGACACCCGTGATGACGTGCAGAGTATTGCCGCACAAATCTACGAAGGGTTGTCCTTCGGGGCGGGCGATGCGGTGATTGGTGTAAACCCGGTAACGGATGACGTGGAAAACTTAAGCCGCGTACTGGATACCGTGTACGGCGTCATCGACAAATTCAACATCCCGACCCAGGGCTGCGTACTGGCACACGTGACTACCCAGATCGAAGCGATTCGTCGCGGTGCGCCGGGCGGGCTGATTTTCCAGAGTATCTGCGGCAGCGAGAAAGGCTTAAAAGAGTTTGGCGTTGAGCTGGCCATGCTGGATGAAGCGCGCGCAGTGGGCGCGGAGTTCAACCGTATCGCCGGGGAAAACTGCCTGTACTTCGAAACCGGGCAAGGGTCTGCGCTTTCCGCGGGCGCGAACTTCGGTGCCGATCAGGTGACGATGGAAGCGCGTAACTACGGGCTGGCGCGCCACTACGATCCGTTCCTGGTGAACACCGTGGTGGGCTTTATCGGGCCGGAGTATCTCTACAACGACCGTCAGATTATTCGTGCCGGTCTGGAAGATCACTTCATGGGCAAGCTGAGCGGCATCTCAATGGGCTGCGACTGCTGCTACACCAACCATGCTGATGCTGACCAGAACCTTAACGAAAACCTGATGATTCTGCTCGCCACCGCTGGCTGCAATTACATCATGGGCATGCCGCTCGGTGACGACATCATGCTCAACTATCAGACTACCGCCTTCCACGACACCGCGACCGTGCGTCAGCTGCTGAACCTGCGTCCGTCGCCGGAGTTTGAACGCTGGCTGGAAACCATGGGCATTATGGCAAACGGTCGCCTGACCAAACGGGCGGGCGATCCGTCACTGTTCTTCTGATGACGCGGGGATGACACACGATGGATCAAAAACAGATTGAAGAAATTGTACGCAGCGTAATGGCGTCAATGGGTGAGTCTCAACCGCAGGCTCAAGAACCGTCAGCACCAGCAAAATGCAGTACCACGCAGTGCGCCGCGCCGACCGGTGAAAGCTGTGCGATGGACTTAGGCTCAGCCGAAGCCAAAGCGTGGATTGGCGTTGAGAATCCGCACCGCGCAGAGGTATTGACCGAACTGCGCCGTAGCACCGCTGCGCGTGTATGTACCGGTCGTGCTGGTCCACGTCCGCGTACCCAGGCGCTGCTGCGTTTCCTGGCTGACCACTCGCGTTCGAAAGATACGGTATTGAAAGAAGTGCCGGAAGAGTGGGTGAAAGCTCAAGGGCTGCTGGAAGTGCGTTCGGAAATCAGCGACAAAAACCTGTATCTGACGCGTCCGGACATGGGGCGTCGTCTGAGTGCGGAAGCCATTGAAGCACTGAAATCACAGTGTGTAATGAATCCGGATGTGCAGGTGATTATTTCTGACGGCCTGTCTACCGACGCGATTACCGCTAACTACGAAGAGATCCTGCCGCCGCTGTTGTCGGGCTTAAAACAGGCTGGATTGAAGGTCGGGACGCCGTTCTTTGTTCGCTATGGGCGCGTGAAAATTGAAGATCAGATCGGCGAACTGCTGGGTGCGAAAGCGGTGATCCTGCTGGTTGGTGAACGTCCGGGCCTCGGTCAGTCGGAAAGTCTTTCTTGCTACGCCGTCTATTCGCCGCGTGTGGCGACCACCGTTGAGGCTGACCGTACCTGTATCTCGAACATTCACCAGGGCGGTACGCCACCGGTTGAAGCGGCGGCGGTGATTGTGGATTTGGCCAAGCGCATGCTGGAGCAAAAAGCATCCGGCATCAATATGACCCGTTAAGGAGGCATCATGCCAGCATTAGATTTAATTAGACCTTCAGTCACCGCGATGCGTGTGATTGCCTCGGTAAATGACGGTTTTGCCCGCGAACTTAAATTACCGCCACATATACGTAGCCTCGGACTCATCACAGCAGATTCTGATGACGTGGCGTATATTGCCGCAGACGAAGCGACAAAACAGGCAATGGTCGAAGTGGTTTATGGCCGCTCGCTGTATGCCGGTGCGGCGCACAGTCCCTCTCCAACCTCGGGCGAAGTGCTGATTATGCTCGGTGGACCAAACCCAGCTGAAGTTCGCGCAGGTCTGGACGCGATGGTGGCCAATATTGAAAGCGGGGCGGCATTCCAGTGGGCGAATGACGCAGAAGATACCGCCTTCCTGGCGCATGTGGTTTCGCGTACCGGTTCGTATCTTTCCGCGACCGCGGGATGCCGACTAGGCGATCCGATGGCGTATCTGGTGGCGCCGCCGCTGGAAGCGACATTTGGTATTGATGCCGCGCTGAAATCTGCCGATGTACAACTGGTGACCTATGTACCACCGCCGTCAGAAACCAACTATTCAGCAGCGTTTTTGACCGGTAGCCAGGCTGCTTGTAAAGCCGCATGTAACGCCTTTGCCGATGCCGTTCTGGATATTGCCCGTAATCCAATCCAGCGCGCGTAAGAGAGGTAGTGATGATCAATGCACTGGGATTACTGGAAGTGGATGGCATGGTGGCTGCCGTGGACGCGGCGGATGCCATGCTGAAAGCCGCGAACGTGCGCCTGCTTAGCCACGAAGTGCTCGATCCTGGTCGGCTGACGCTGGTGGTGGAAGGCGATCTGGCGGCATGCCGCGCAGCGCTGGATGCTGGCAGTGCAGCCGCAGCGCGTACGGGCCGTGTTATCAGCCGTAAGGAAATAGGCCGGCCGGACGATGACACCCAGTGGCTGATCGGCGGTTTTAAACGCCAGCCGAAGAAATCTGAACAGAAGCCAGAAGCGAAAACAGAAGTGAAACCAGAGAAGACGCAAGACGCCCCAGTGACGTCTGAATCCTCTGCCCAACTTCTGACGCTGTTAGCATCGGTCCGTCAAGGAATGACGGCAGGGGAAGTGGCCGCCCACTTTGGCTGGTCACTTGATGAAGCCAGAAAGGCGCTGGAACAGCTCTTTTCTGACGGAGCGTTGCGTAAACGCAGTAGTCGCTATCGCTTAAAAAATTAACCTGTCGGAGGGCCGGGGGCTTCGTTGAAGCTTCCGGCTTAAAAGATCATGAAAAAGAAACGTACTGCAAACCTGCACCATCTTTATCATGAAGCATTACCCGAAGACGTTAAACTGACGCCGAAAGTGGAGGTGGATAACGTTCACCAGCGGCGAACAACGGATGTGTATGAGCATGCTCTGACGATAACTGCCTGGCAGCAGATCTACGACCAGCTGCATCCGGGGAAATTTCATGGCGAGTTCACGGAAATCCTGCTCGACGATATTCAGGTGTTCCGTGAATACACCGGACTGGCGCTGCGTCAGTCGTGCCTTGTCTGGCCAAACTCATTTTGGTTTGGCATTCCGGCCACGCGCGGCGAGCAGGGATTTATTGGTACCCAGTGTTTGGGTAGCGCTGAAATTGCCACCCGCCCAGGCGGGACAGAGTTTGAACTGAGTACACCGGATGACTACACCATTTTGGGTGTCGTCATTTCGGAAGAGGCCATTGCCCGTCAGGCCAATTTCCTGCATAACCCGGAAAGGGTGTTGCATATGCTGCGCAATCAGTCGGCGCTGGAAGTTAAAGAACAACATAAAGCCGCGCTATGGGGCTTTGTGCAGCAGGCGCTGGCGACGTTTAGCGAAAACCCGGAAAACCTCCATCAACCTGCGGTACGTAAGGTCTTAGGCGATAATCTGCTGCTGGCGATGGGCACCATGCTGGAAGAAGCGCAGCCGATTATGACTGCGGAGAGCATCAGCCATCAGAGCTATCGTCGCTTGCTGTCGCGTGCGCGCGAATATGTGCTGGAAAATATGTCAGAGCCGCTGACCGTGCTCGACTTATGCAATCAGCTGCACGTTAGCCGCCGGACGTTGCAAAACGCCTTTCACGCGATCCTCGGTATCGGTCCGAATGCCTGGCTGAAACGTATTCGCCTGAACGCCGTGCGTCGTGAGTTGATAAGCCCGTGGTCGCAGAGTGCGACGGTGAAAGACGCCGCCATGCAGTGGGGATTCTGGCATTTAGGGCAGTTTGCCACCGACTACCAGCAGCTGTTTGCGGAGAAACCGTCGTTGACGCTGCATCAGCGTATGCGCCAGTGGGCATGATGAGATTATTGTGCCGGATGCGGCGCTAACGCGTTATATCCGGCCTACGGGTTTTGCCGTTGCTGTATGCCTGATAAGCGTAGCGCCACCAGGCAATTACACCCAGTCGCGGACCTGAATAAATTCGCTAAGGGCAGCTTCCGGGCTGTTCGCTTCCGGCTGCCAGTCATACTCCCAGCGTACCAGCGGCGGCATCGACATCAGAATCGATTCCGTGCGCCCGCCGGTTTGCAAACCGAACAACGTGCCGCGATCCCACACCAGATTAAATTCCACATAGCGCCCACGACGATAAAGCTGGAAATTACGCTCGCGCTCGCCCCAGCTCATCATTTTTCGGCGTTCGACGATGGGCAGATACGCCTCGGTGTAACCTTGACCTACTGCCTGCATAAAGGCGAAGCAGTGGTCGAAATCAGGGGTATTCAAATCATCGAAAAACAGCCCGCCAATGCCGCGCTGCTCGTTGCGGTGCTTGAGGAAGAAGTAGTCATCGCACCACTTTTTGTAACGTGGATAAACCTCGTCGCCAAACGGCTGGCACAGATCACGCGCCGTGCGATGCCAGTGAACCGCATCCTCATCAAAGCCGTAGTAGGGCGTTAAGTCAAAGCCGCCGCCAAACCACCACACGGGATCGGCCCCCGGTTTTTCCGCGATAAAAAACCGTACGTTGGCATGGCTGGTTGGAATGTAGGGATTCTGTGGATGCACCACCAGCGAGACGCCCATTGCTTCAAAACTGCGTCCGGCAAGCTCCGGGCGATGCGCGGTAGCCGAGGCCGGCATTGCATCGCCGTGGACGTGGGAGAAGTTGACGCCTGCTTGCTCGAAAATACCGCCGTTACGCAATACCCGACTGCGCCCGCCGCCGCCCGCTTCACGCTGCCAGTTATCCTCAACAAATTCGCTGCCGTCTACGGTGGATAACTGCTGACAAATCTCATCCTGCAGGCTGAGCAGGAACTGTTTTACACGCTGTGCATCGGGCTTCATGGTTAACGTTTCTTCGAGTGGGCTTTCTGGTTATCAAACCAGTGGAAATAGCTGATGATGCCATTGGCAATCGCGGTGGCGATTTTCTGACGAAACGCTGCCGTACCCAGTAATCGTTCTTCTTCCGGGTTGGTGATGAACGAGGTTTCGACCAGTACTGACGGAATTGATGGTGATTTTAGCACCACGAAGGCGGCCTGTTCCGTGCTGCGGCTGTGCAGACGGTGTACCGGCTTGATCTTCTTAAGAATATGCGAGCCTAACGTCAGGCTGTTTTTTATGGTGTCAGTTTGCACCAGATCGAACAGCACCTGCTGCAACAAATGATCTTTGTCGGTGGCCTTCTTCCCGGCGACTTCATCGGCCCGGTTTTCACGATCGGACAGATATTTCGCCATGGCGCTACTGGCGCCGCGATTGGATAAGGCAAAGACCGAAGCACCCGCAGCGCTCGGATTGGTAAAACCGTCGGCGTGGATCGACATGAACAGGTCGGCACCATGTTTGTGGGCGATCTCGACGCGATCGTAGAGCGGAATAAACGTATCGCCGGAGCGGGTCAGGCGTGCATCAATCCCCTGGTTACGAAGGATCGAGCGCACGTTTTTGGCAATTGCCAGCACCACGTGCTTTTCTTTCGACCCGTTGCGACCAATTGCGCCGGTATCAATCCCTCCGTGCCCCGGATCAAGGACAACAACGCGCTTAGCGCCGGATTTTTTCGCTTTCGGTTTGCTGTGTCCATTACTGGTCTTTAGCGCTTCTTCTTTAGCGATGGCTTGCGACATGCCTGACAGCGTCAGGGCGGCCAGCCCGGCTTTCAGCACCTGGCGGCGCGATGTGAGTGTTTTTAGTGGTTTAAAAGTGCTCATACGGCCTGAGTTGTAAAAAAAAGGTTCTAAACGTTATATCGTATCGCGTAGTCCGTTGCGACGGATCGAGATAAGAATTGTTTTACTTTTCATTTCAATACGTGACAATTCCGTATTATGCCATTTTTTCCGCCGCTTCGCGTCAGATATTGGCTAAATCAGCCGTTCGCGCCATAATCGCTTTTTAACGTCCTGAAAAGGTACCCAATACCATGGAAATACGCGTTTTTCGCCAGGAAGATTTCGAAGAGGTGATCACCCTCTGGGAGCGTTGTGATTTGCTGCGTCCATGGAACGACCCTGAAATGGACATCGAACGTAAAGTCAATCATGACGTCAGCTTGTTCCTCGTCGCTGAAGTGAACGGTGAGGTGGTCGGTACGGTGATGGGTGGATACGACGGGCATCGCGGTTCCGCCTATTACCTCGGCGTGCATCCTGAGTTTCGCGGTCGCGGTATTGCCAATGCGCTGCTCAACCGGCTGGAGAAAAAGCTCATTGCCCGCGGTTGTCCGAAGATTCAAATCATGGTGCGTGACGATAATGACGTTGTACAGGGCATGTATGAACGTCTGGGCTATGAACATGCGGATGTACTCAATCTGGGCAAACGTTTGATCGAAGATGAAGAGTACTGAGTTTCATCCGGCCGACTATGACGGTCATGGGCGTCTGCGCCTGCCTTTTCTCTTCTGGTGCGTACTGCTATTGCAGGCACGCACCTGGGTTTTGTTTGTGATTGCCGGTTCTTCCCGTGAGCAGGGCAACACCTTGCTGAATCTGTTTTATCCCGATCATGACGCATTCTGGCTGGGGTTGCTCCCCGGCGTTCCCGCCGTGTTGGCGTTTTTACTCAGCGGGCGACGCTTTGCGTTTCCGGTGATTTGGCGCTGGCTGCGCGGATTATTGATTCTCGCTCAACTGGTGCTGCTGTGCTGGCAGCCGGTGATGTGGCTGGCAGGCGATCCGCTCAACGGCGTCGGGCTGGCGCTGCTGGTGGCGGATATCGTCGCGCTGATCTGGCTGTTAACCAATCAACGTCTGCGCGCCTGTTTTTCCCTTGAGAAAGAATAACGGCACTTTTTGGGGAAACCGGACTCCAAGCAACGTTGATAAATAAGGAAGGAAGTGAAATGAAATCACTGCGTTTGACTTTATGCGCGATGCCGCTGCTACTGGCCGGGTGTTCAACGTTGTCCTCGGTGAACTGGTCTGCCGCCAATCCGTGGAACTGGTTTGGTTCTTCAACGCAGGTCACAGAGCAGGGCGTCGGAGCGTTAACGAGCGCTACGCCGCTGGATGAGAAAGCCATTGCTGATGCGCTGGACGGTGATTACCGCCTGCGTAGCGGAATGAAGACCGATAACGGTAATGTGGTGCGCTTCTATGAAGCGATGAAAGACGACAAGCTGGCGATAGTCATCAATGGCAGCCAGGGAACCATCAATCGTATTGATGTATTAGACCACGATATTTCGTCAGCCGCGGGTGTCGAAATCGGTACACCGTTTAGCGACCTTTACACTAAAGCTTTCGGTAATTGCCAAAAAGCAACCGGCGATGATAGTGCGGGCGTTGAGTGTAAAGCTGAGGGAAGTCAACATATTAGCTATATTTTTTCCGGCGAATGGAGCGGGCCTGAGGACATAATGCCGTCTGACGACACGCTGAAAGCGTGGAAAGTAAGCAAAATTATCTGGCGGCGTTAATTTGCGTCTGAACAAATCGGCTTGTTAAAAAAACAGGTAGAATAGCGCCCATCAATGCCACGATGTCGTGGCATCTTTTTTTCAGGAGGAACAATGTCTCAGGTTCAGAGTGGCATTTTGCCAGAACATTGCCGTGCGGCGATTTGGATTGAAGCCAATGTTAAAGGCGACGTTGAGGCCCTGCGTGCGGCCAGCAAAACCTTCGCCGATAAGCTGGCGACCTTTGAAGCTAAGTTCCCGGATGCGCATCTGGGCGCGGTTGTCGCTTTTGGCAACACCACCTGGCGTGCATTGAGCGGCGGCGTTGGCGCTGAAGAGTTAAAAGACTTTATCCCTTACGGTAAAGGTCTGGCACCAGCAACCCAATATGACGTGTTGATCCATATTCTCTCTTTGCGTCATGACGTGAATTTCTCCGTTGCGCAGGCGGCAATGGAAGCATTTGGCGACTGTATTGAAGTCAAAGAAGAAATCCACGGTTTCCGTTGGGTCGAAGAGCGCGATCTCAGCGGCTTTGTTGACGGTACGGAAAACCCGGCAGGTGAAGAGACGCGCCGTGAAGTTGCCGTTATCAAAGATGGTGTAGATGCCGGTGGCAGCTATGTGTTTGTGCAGCGTTGGGAACATAACCTGAAGCAGCTTAATCGCATGAGCATCCATGACCAGGAAATGATGATTGGTCGCACCAAGGAAGCCAACGAAGAGATCGACGGTGATGACCGTCCGGTCACCTCTCACCTGAGCCGTGTTGACCTCAAAGAAGACGGTAAAGGGCTGAAAATTGTGCGCCAGAGCCTGCCATACGGTACTGCCAGCGGCACGCATGGTCTCTATTTCTGCGCCTACTGCGCCCGTCTGCACAACATTGAACAACAGTTGCTGAGCATGTTTGGTGACACCGACGGTAAGCGCGACGCGATGCTGCGCTTCACCAAACCGGTAACTGGCGGCTATTACTTTGCCCCATCGCTGGACCGTTTGCTGGCACTGTAATTTTTTGTGCCAGATGGCCTGACGCCGCCATCTGGCACAAAATAGCTATCCCCCCCAAACCACACAGCGCCTGCCATGCCGATAATGCACCCGCATTGACGCTCATCCTGGATATCTCTCCCCAAGCTCAGTGCTATTACCCTGCCAGTTTATTTGTATAACAACAGTATTAATTGCAATTATTTAGAATCAATAAGCTATTAATTCCACTTTATTACTTTAAAAATTCTGAATATATCTGAATTAAACCATGGTTTAAATGTGATAAAGATCTGGTTTTTTCGTGCAATTTATAAAAAATAAAACGATTAATAAGTGTAATTAATCCCTGTATAAATTGATTTAATGGCTTCATTTGTTGACAATTAAAATGACAGTCTTGTAATCTGAAAATGACCGAAAAATAACGGAATTTTTATTTAACTATTTTGCAACAAAACTCCCTGGAGGTTTTATGTCTACAAAATTATGGGGTGGGCGCTTTGATATGCCTACAAATAAACTGGTCGAATCCTATAACGCAACAATTATGTTGGAACAGCGTCTCTGCCCTTTCGATATTCAGGGAAGTATTGCCCATGCCACTATGTTGGGCCGTCAGGGAATTATCACGCAGGATGAAGCGAATAAGATTATTGGTGGCTTAAGGCAAGTAGATAAAGAAATTAAGGAAGGGCAGTTCGTTTTTGATACCGTTGATGAAGATATTCATATGGCGATTGAGAGACGTATGACAGAAATAATCGGTCCTGTTGGTGGGAAGTTACATACAGGTCGAAGCCGTAATGACCAGACGACTGTTGATTCTAAAATGCATATGAGATCAACTATTCGAGAAATTCAGCAGGATATTATTTATCTGCAAAAAGTGATTATCAGCAAAGCTGAAAATAACATTAATGCGATTATGCCCGGCTATACACATTTACAGACCGGGCAGCCCATTCTTCTGTCGCACTGGATAATGGCATATTATTGGATGTTACGCCGTGACTGGACTCGTTTTGAAGACCTTTATCAACGCATGGGGGAATGCCCTTTAGGTTCAGCAGCCCTTGCTGGCACTACTTTCCCCATTGATCGTGATTTCACGGCTCAAGAGCTTGGTTTTGATAAGCCGACTGAAAATAGTATTGATTCTGTCAGCGATCGTGACCATATGGTTGAATTCACTGCTGCAGCTGCTATGTGCTTTATGCATCTTACCCGTTTGTCTGAAGAACTGGTTTTATTCTCAAGTCAGGATTTTAAATTTATTGAGCTTTCAGATGATTTCTGCACCGGTTCCAGCATCATGCCACAGAAGAAAAACCCCGACGTAGCCGAAAAAATGCGTGGTAAAGGTGGTCGTATGTACGGAAATCTAATGGCGATGCTGACCATTATGAAAGGCATCCCTCTCGCCTATAATACTGATATGAGTGAGGATAAAGAGCAGGTCTATGACTCGATGGATACCTTACAGACCAGTCTGAAAATTATGGCACCGATGCTCGAAAAAATGGTTATTCTCTCAGAGAATACTCGCAGCGCTGCGGCAAGAGGATTCTCAAATGCGACCGATATGGCTGACTACCTGGTTCGTAAAGGAATCCCTTTCAGGGAAGCTCACCATATTGTTGGCAGTGCCGTTAATTACTGTATAAAACATAGAAAAATGTTGGAAGAACTTACTCTGGATGAATTCCACTCATTTGATGATAAAATTGATAATGATATTTATGAGAGTATATCTCTCGAGGCCTGTATTAAATCAAGAATGTCTTATGGTGGAACTGGCACTGACGCTGTTAAAAAACAGATCGAAGTTGCTAAATCATATTTAAACTAATCCTGAGCATAATAATTAATATCTCCCGGATGCAATATCCGGGAGATGCTTAGAGGTGAAAAATGGATGCTTTATTTTTTATACAATTATTTATTGTACTCGCCTGTATTGGTATAGGCGGGCGTTATGGCGGAATGGGGCTTGGTGCTGGTGGAGGGCTTGGCGTTGCAATATTAGTTCTGGGTTTTGGGCTTAAGCCCTCCACACCATCCATTACTGCAATGTTAATTATTATTTGTGTAATTGGCGCTGTCAGCGTATTACAAGCCGCTGGTGGACTTGATTATCTTGTGCGTGTGGCTGAAAAATTACTGCGTAAAAAACCACAGGCTATTACTTTTGTTGCCCCAATATTAACTTCCATATTTACACTATTCTGTGGCACTACTTACGTTGCTTTCTCTTTGTATCCGGTTGTCGCTGAGGTTGCTGCTGAAGCAAAGGTCCGTCCGGAGCGAGCGTTATCCGCAACAGTTATTGCGGCCAGTGTCGCGGTTGCAGCCAGTCCGATGAGTGCCGCAACCGCGGGGATGCTGGCTATCCTGCATGAATATGCTGGGATTACTCTTGGGCAAATACTGACAATTGCTCTCCCTTCATTCTTTTTGGCTGCCATTGTTACCAGCTTTTCAGTTTATAAACGCGGAAAAGAGCTAGAGGATGATCCGGAATTTCAGAGGAGAGTTGCCGCTGGCGAATATGAGTTCATGCATACTGAGCAGAAAAAAGAATTCGTTGCGTCGGCTGGCGCTAAAAAAGGCGTTGTGATCTTTGCCATTGGCGTAGTACTGGTGCTTATTTTAGGTTCTTTTACTGGGTTACTCCCTTCCTGGGATGGAAAAAGACTGTCAACCCCAATGGTTATCCAAATGATCATGTTGACAGCAGCTTTGTTTATTATGATCGTCAGTAAAGTACCAAGTAGTAGCTTGAACAGTGGTTCCGTCTTTCGTGCTGGTTTGATGGGGGTGGTAGCCATTCTTGGTGTTTCATGGATGACGGCGACATTTTTTGATGCCTACCAGCCTGAACTGATTAAGGTCTTTGGTGGCATTGTAAATGGCGCTCCAATGCTTTTTGGTGTAGTTGTCTTTTTGTTCTCTCTGGTCATTATGAGCCCCGCGGCGACGGTAGCTGCCATCATGCCACTAGGTGTTACCTTAGGTATACCAGCTCCGTTTCTTATCGCTATTTTTGCCTGTACCTGTGGTGACTTCATTATCCCGGGAGCAAATCAGATCGGTTGTGTTGCATTTGACCGAACAGGTACCACAAAGATTGGACGCTTTGTTGTCAACCATAGCTATATTCGCCCGGGATTTGTCATGGTTATCTCTCAGGTCATTTTTGCTTATCTGATTGCTCAGGTTGTTCTGTAAAGTACATTCTTTAGAAAATAGCGATGGCGATATTCAAAAGTGAGTAATGGGCATCCTCTCTGAGCTCGTTCAGGGAGGATGCTATGAAGAAAAGGTATTACCACAATTAATTTGCTCTCTCGTGCTACATCAGCATTCTGGAAAAAAGGAAGCAAAAAAGGGTTGATGCTACAACGGTAACAAGGCCTGGTAGCATGTAGCTGTGATTAACCACATACTTGCCAATTCGAGTTGTTCCGGTTCGATCAAACGCCACACAGCCGATCTGTGCCCCTCCAGGAATAATGAACGATCCGCAAGTAAGCGGGAGCAGGGCGACCAGGGTCTCTGCCGGATATCCCATTAACACCCCAGCGGGGAGTAGCGCTACAGCCGTCGCTGCTGGGCTATAAATTACGGCGGAAAGGCCAAAAACAATAATGCCAAACAATACTGGATTCTGAAAACCGTGGAAGGCAGTGTTAAATAATTCGTGCCATGCCTCAAAAAAGGAGTTCATCATCCATGACAGACCAAATATGGCGACGACACCTACAAGACCTGCTTTAAAAACTGAACCTGAATCGAGTTTTGACGGAGAAATTCGGCACACCATCATAATAATACATGCTGTTGTCAGCATAACTATTTGCAGCGTGGTTGGGATACTCATACGCTCCATTCCGCTACCGTTATTCCACTGAGGACGTAATTCAGGAATTGAACCCATAAGTACGACCAGAATGATACCGGTAAGGAAAATCAGCAATCCTCTCTTTGCCTCTTTTGTCACGATATTGGCTGTTCGCTCTTCAGCTTTTACTGATTCAAACTCACCTTCAGCAACCCTGCGTTGGAATTCTGGATCATTTTTAAGCTCATGACCTCTTTTAAAGACGAACAGGCAGCCAACAATACAGCCCAGAAACGTTCCGGGAACGGTGACCAACAAGATATCTAACGCAGAGACATGTAATCCAGCGAGGACAGCAATTGTCCCTGTAACGACCGCACTGACAGGGCTGGCAATGAGGCCAAAATTGGCAGCGATTACTGACATAGACATGGCCCTCTCTGGCCGTACCCTGGCATCTGCTGCAATTTCAGCAATTACTGGATAAACGGAAAAGGCAACATACCCTGTTCCGCAGATAGCAGTAAAAAGGTAAGCGACTGCTGGGCCGAGAAAAGTAATAGCGCCCGGCCACTTTCTGAGGATTCGTTCTGCCATCGTAACGAATAAATCAAGTCCACCGGCCGCCTGGAGGATTGTGATGCATGTGATCACCGCGAGGATAATAGAAATAACAGTAATAGGAGGCGAGTCGGGTGGGAGTCCAAAACCAAAAGTCAGGATAGCGAGTCCTAACCCGCCAGCAGCCCCGAGGCCAATCCCGCCAAAACGCCCACCTATACCGATACATATAAGTACTATCGCAAACTGAGTTACGAATAACACCATAATTAATTCCTTTTTATTAACAAATGACCTGATATAATTTGAATAATAGGGGCTATAATCTTACCATAACAGTATATTAATCAATCTAACTTATTAGATTATTTATACTCATGATTTTTACAGCACTTTAATCAGAGAGTGTTTATGGATAACAAAAACGAACTGTTTGAAAGCATTAAAAATTATCTGCTTGATGATGCTAACCGCAATGCTGATGGTCGCATTGAAACTGAAACTGAACTTGCCGTTCGTTTTAATACATCAAGATATAAAGTTCGTCAGGCGCTCAGCACGCTGGTACAGATGGGAATGCTTGAACGCTCTCCCCGTCGTGGTAGCGTCTTGAAAAATTTGGAACAGCACAACATAAATCACCAGTTGTTAATGCAGTTTGATTTGTCCGGGTTTGATATCACGGAATTTACAGAGGCAAGGATCCTGATTGAGTGTGCGATTATCCCTCTGGCAACGCGTAGAATTTTCCCGGCTATGCTCTCCAAACTTGAAAATGAGCTAAGGCTTATTGAAGAAAATGCGGATAACCCCCTGGTGGCCGATCGTCACGATAGAGATTTTCATTTGCTCTTGCTACAGGCGAGTGGCAATCGAGTGCTGCAGGTTTTCTCCGATGTCCTGATTACTTATTTTGAGAAAACAAGGGCGTCGTTACCTGCGAACGATCGTCAGTATTTCCTTGATACGGCGACAAAACAGAGGGAAATACTGCTTCATATTAAAAAAGGGGATGCGCAGATGGCATCGGAGTTGATGAGAGCTCATTTGCTGGAAAAACGGCTGTAAGTCTTCTGTTAACGTAGTCAGAGCATGTTTGCTGTTGAGTCCCCGCATCGTCGGGGATTTTTTTTACCTGAAATTAACCTGATTTAGTGAGCTATTCCTCAGCACTAATTTGTTATTGCTGTATCTTCTGCGTGAATGAAGCGAAGGCTTCATATTCAAAAGGAGAATATTGAAATGGGAAAACTCACGGGCAAAACAGCATTGATTACGGGCGCATCTCAGGGTATTGGCGAGGGTATCGCCAGAACGTTTGCCCGCCATGGCGCGAACTTAATCCTGCTGGATATCTCCGATGAGATTGAAAAACTGGCGGATGAGCTGGCTGGGCGTGGGCACCGTTGTACAGCCGTTCACGCTGACGTCAGAGATTTTGCGTCGGTCAAGGAAGCGGTGACGCGCGCGAAGCAGATTGAAGGCAAAATCGATATTCTGGTGAACAATGCCGGCGTATGCCGCCTCGGCAACTTCCTTGATATGAGCGATGAAGATCGCGATTTCCACATTGATATCAACATTAAAGGCGTCTGGAACGTGACGAAAGCCGTTCTGCCGGAGATGATTGCGCGCAAAGACGGGCGCATCGTGATGATGTCATCAGTGACCGGCGATATGGTTGCCGACCCGGGCGAAACGGCCTACGCGCTGTCGAAAGCCGCGATCATCGGTTTGACCAAATCCCTGGCGGTAGAATATGCGCAGTCCGGCATTCGCGTGAATGCCATTTGCCCAGGCTACGTTCGTACGCCGATGGCGGAAAGCATTGCGCGTCAGTCTAACCCGGAAGATCCTGAATCCGTATTAGTCGAAATGGCGAAAGCGATCCCGATGCGTCGTCTGGCCTGCCCGCTTGAAGTCGGTGAACTGGCGGCGTTCCTGGCATCGGATGAGTCCAGTTATTTAACTGGCACGCAAAACGTGATTGATGGCGGCAGCACTTTGCCTGAAAGCGTAAGCGTTGGCGTCTGATCGACGCCTATCTCCTCCCCGGTAAATCTGGGGAGGTCTTCCTTATTCTCTTTTCAACTTTCAAATCATCAAACGGTATATAAAACCGTTACTCCTTTAGCACTGGTTATAAATATGATGACCATAAGAAAGTCATTTAATTTATAAGGGTGCGCAATGGCCGTTAACTTACTGAAAAAAAGAACACTGACGCTGGCAGCCATGCTGTTGCTGGTGGGGCAGGCGCAGGCAACGGAACTGCTGAACAGTTCATACGATGTTTCCCGCGAGCTGTTTGCCGCCCTTAATCCGCCGTTTGAACAGCAATGGGCGAAGGATAACGGCGGCGACAAACTGACGATTAAACAATCTCATGCCGGGTCATCAAAACAGGCGCTGGCGATTCTGCAAGGGCTGAAAGCCGATGTGGTGACCTATAACCAGGTGACTGACGTGCAGATCCTGCATGACAAAGGCAAGCTGATCCCTGCCGACTGGCAAAGCCGCCTGCCGAATAACAGTTCGCCATTCTATTCCACCATGGCGTTTTTGGTGCGTAAGGGAAACCCGAAGAATATCCACGAATGGAACGACCTGGTTCGCCCGGACGTGAAACTGATTTTCCCTAACCCGAAAACCTCCGGAAACGCACGCTATACCTATCTGGCAGCATGGGGCGCGGCAGATAAAGCGGATGGGGGAGATAAAGCCAAAACCGAACAGTTCATGACCCAGTTTCTGAAAAACGTGGAAGTGTTTGATACCGGCGGTCGTGGTGCAACCACCACCTTCGTGGAGCGCGGTCTGGGCGACGTACTGATTACCTTTGAATCGGAAGTGAACAACATCCGTAAACAGTATGAAGACCAGGGCTTCGAAGTGGTGGTGCCGAAGGTCAATATTCTGGCGGAGTTCCCGGTGGCCTGGGTAGATAAAAATGTGCAAGCCAACGGTACTGAAAAAGCGGCGAAAGCTTACCTGAACTGGCTGTACAGCCCGCAGGCGCAAACCATCATTACCGATTTCTACTATCGCGTGAATAACCCACAGGTAATGGACAAGCTGAAAGATAAATTCCCGCAGACCGAATTGTTCCGTGTGGAAGATAAGTTTGGCTCGTGGCCTGAAGTGATGAAAACGCACTTTGTCAGCGGCGGTGAGCTGGACAAACTGCTGGCGGCGGGGCGTAAGTAAATGTTTGCTGTTTCTTCCCGACGCGTGCTGCCCGGCTTCACTTTGAGCCTGGGCACCAGCTTACTGTTTGTCTGCCTGATATTGCTGCTGCCGCTGAGCGCGCTGGTGATGCAATTGGCGCAAATGAGCTGGGCGCAATACTGGGATGTGATTACCAATCCGCAGGTGGTGGCGGCTTATAAAGTGACGCTGCTGTCGGCGTTTGTGGCGTCGATTTTTAACGGCGTGTTCGGTTTGCTGATGGCGTGGATCTTAACCCGCTATCGCTTTCCGGGCCGTACGCTGTTGGATGCGCTGATGGATCTGCCGTTTGCGCTGCCTACAGCGGTGGCGGGTCTGACGCTGGCGTCACTGTTTTCGGTTAATGGCTTCTACGGCGAGTGGCTGGCGAAGCTGGATATCAAGGTGACCTACACCTGGCTCGGTATCGCGGTAGCGATGGCGTTTACCAGTATTCCGTTTGTAGTGCGTACCGTGCAACCGGTACTGGAAGAGTTAGGCCCGGAATATGAAGAAGCGGCAGAAACGCTCGGTGCTACGCGCTGGCAGAGTTTCCGTAAAGTGGTGCTGCCGGAGCTGTCACCCGCACTGGTGGCGGGCGTTGCGCTGTCGTTTACCCGCAGCCTCGGTGAGTTTGGCGCGGTTATTTTTATCGCCGGAAACATCGCGTGGAAAACGGAAGTGACCTCGCTGATGATTTTTGTTCGCCTGCAGGAGTTTGACTATCCGGCCGCCAGCGCGATTGCTTCTGTGATCCTCGGGGCTTCGTTGTTGCTGCTGTTTTCAATTAACACCCTGCAAAGTCGCTTTGGTCGACGCGTGGTAGGTCACTGATGGCAGACATTACCCAATTGAAACGCTATGGTGCACCCCGCATCAACTGGGGGAAATGGTTTTTAATCGGCACGGGCATGCTGGTCTCCGCGTTTATTTTGCTGGTGCCGATGATTTACATCTTCGTGCAGGCGTTCAGCAAGGGGTTAATGCCGGTATTACAGAACCTGGCGGACCCGGACATGCTGCATGCGATCTGGCTTACGGTGCTGATTGCGCTGATTGCGGTGCCGGTGAACCTGGTGTTTGGCGTGTTGCTGGCCTGGCTGGTGACTCGCTTCAACTTCCCAGGACGCCAACTCCTGCTGACGTTACTGGATATTCCGTTTGCTGTCTCGCCGGTGGTCGCCGGTCTGGTCTATCTGCTGTTTTACGGCTCTAACGGCCCGCTTGGCGGATGGTTGGATGAGCATAACCTGCAAATTATGTTTGCCTGGCCGGGGATGGTGCTGGTGACAGTGTTCGTGACCTGTCCGTTTGTAGTGCGTGAGCTGGTGCCGGTGATGTTAAGCCAGGGCAGCAATGAAGATGAAGCGGCTGTGCTGCTTGGCGCGTCCGGCTGGCAGATGTTCCGACGCGTGACGTTGCCGAATATCCGTTGGGCATTGCTGTACGGTGTGGTGTTGACCAACGCCCGTGCGATTGGTGAGTTTGGTGCGGTGTCGGTGGTTTCCGGCTCGATTCGCGGCGAAACCTTATCGTTGCCATTACAGATTGAATTACTGGAGCAGGACTACAACACGGTCGGCTCCTTTACCGCCGCGGCGCTATTAACGCTGATGGCGATTATTACCCTGTTTTTGAAGAGCATGTTGCAATGGCGTCTGGAGAACCAGGAAAAACGCGCGCAGCAGGAGGAAAATCATGAGCATTGAGATTGCCAATATTAAGAAGTCTTTTGGTCGCACCCAGGTGCTGAACGATATCTCGCTGGATATTCCTTCAGGTCAGATGGTTGCGCTGCTGGGGCCGTCTGGCTCGGGCAAAACCACGCTGCTGCGCATTATTGCCGGGCTGGAGCATCAGTCCAGCGGGCATATCCGTTTTCACGGTACCGACGTCAGCCGTTTGCATGCTCGCGACCGTAAAGTGGGGTTCGTGTTCCAGCACTATGCGCTGTTTCGCCATATGACCGTTTTCGACAATATCGCGTTTGGTCTGACGGTCCTGCCACGGCGTGAACGCCCGAATGCGGCGGCCATCAAAGCAAAAGTGACCAAACTTCTGGAAATGGTTCAACTGGCTCATCTGGCGGACCGTTTCCCGGCACAGCTCTCCGGCGGACAAAAGCAGCGTGTGGCATTGGCGCGTGCGCTGGCGGTGGAGCCGCAGATTTTATTGCTCGACGAGCCGTTCGGCGCGCTTGATGCGCAGGTGCGTAAAGAGCTGCGTCGCTGGCTGCGCCAGCTGCATGAAGAGCTGAAGTTTACCAGCGTGTTTGTGACCCACGACCAGGAAGAAGCAACGGAAGTCGCAGACCGCGTGGTGGTGATGAGCCAGGGTCATATCGAACAGGCTGATGCGCCGGATCAGGTATGGCGCGAACCGGCTACCCGTTTTGTTCTGGAATTTATGGGTGAGGTTAACCGCCTGCAGGGGACGATTCGTGGCGGCCAATTCCACGTGGGCGCGCACCGCTGGCCGCTGGGTTATACGCCTGGCTATCAGGGACCGGTGGATCTGTTCCTGCGCCCGTGGGAAGTGGACGTCAGCCGTCGTACCAGCCTGGATTCACCATTGCCGGTACAGGTGCTGGAAGCCAGTCCGAAAGGACACTACACCCAATTAGTTGTGCAACCCCTGGGGTGGTATAACGAACCGCTGACGGTCATCATGCAGGGCGATGCTTCCCCAAGCCGCGGCGAACGTCTGTTTGTCGGGCTGCAAAATGCGCGTCTGTATAACGGCGACCAGCGTATTGAAACGCGTGAAGAGGAACTTGCCCTGGCGCAAAGTGCCTGATAGGTTAATTCGTATAGTTATCATCCGGTGGCGCTGTGCTTACCGGGCTTACCAGGTGCAGCATGACCTGTAGGCCGGGTAAGCACAGCGCCACCCGGCATTTTTATTGAGCTGAAAACGTGAACACATTAGAACAAACAATTGGCAATACGCCTCTGGTGAAATTACAACGTCTGGCGCCGGATAACGGCAGTGAAATTTGGGTCAAGCTGGAAGGCAATAATCCCGCGGGTTCGGTGAAAGACCGCGCCGCGTTGTCGATGATCGTCGAAGCGGAAAAGCGCGGAGAAATTAAGCCCGGCGACGTGCTGATTGAGGCGACCAGCGGTAATACTGGTATTGCGCTGGCAATGATCGCCGCGCTGAAAGGCTACCGCATGAAGCTGCTGATGCCAGACAACATGAGCCAGGAGCGACGTGCGGCGATGCGTGCTTACGGGGCTGAACTGGTTCTGGTGACCAAAGAACAGGGGATGGAAGGCGCGCGCGATTTAGCCCTTGAGATGGCGCAGCGTGGAGAAGGTAAGCTGCTGGATCAGTTTAATAATCCGGATAACCCGTACGCGCATTACACCACCACGGGACCGGAAATCTGGCAGCAGACGTCAGGTCGTATCACCCACTTTGTCTCCAGTATGGGAACGACAGGCACCATTACCGGCGTGTCACGTTTTCTGCGTGAGCAAGAAAAAGCGGTAACTATCGTTGGCCTGCAGCCGGAAGAGGGCAGTAGTATTCCGGGAATTCGCCGCTGGCCTGCGGAATATATGCCGGGTATTTTTAACGCCTCGCTGGTGGATGAAGTGCTGGATATTCATCAGAATGATGCGGAAAACACCATGCGTGAACTGGCCGTGCGTGAAGGGATTTTCTGTGGTGTCAGTTCTGGCGGCGCGGTAGCGGGGGCGCTACGCGTGGCGCGCGCGACACCGGGGGCAGTGGTGGTGGCGATCATCTGCGATCGCGGCGATCGCTACCTTTCAACCGGCGTGTTTGGTGAAGAGCACTTTAACCAGGGATTGGGGATTTAGTTTGTAGGCCTGATAAGCATAGCGACATCAGGCAAACGCATGACACGATCGCCGGATGACGACGTAAAGCGTCTTATCCGGCCTGCCATGATCAATCGTTACGTTTTTCTACCAGTTTATCAAGGAATTGCCACAGCTTTTCATTCATCTGCTGGTAATCCCAGGTACGCATCTCTTCCACAGTGCGGATGAAGCGCTTGCCTTTAGCTTCCGCCAGTTCTTGTTCGGAGTGTTGAATCAGCCCTTCAATTGCATCAGCCGTAAACTCCATATGGTACTGAAAACCATAAACAAAATTACCGTATTGTACGATTTGTCGTGGACAGCCCTCGCTTGCGGCAAGAATAGTCGCCTGGTCGGTTAGCCCTGGCATGTCGTTGTGCCAGTGACCGACGGTGAGCGGTGAGCCGAAATGGCTGAACAACGGGTGCTGTTGGCCTGCCTCGGTCAGGGCGATCGGGTAGTGACCAATCTCTTTTTCCGGGCTTTGGCATACTTTCGCACCCAGCGCTTCGCCGATTAACTGCGACCCCAGACAGATCCCCACCACAATTTTACGTGCCGCAATCGCCTGGTTGATCAGATGCTGCTCGGCCTGAGAATCAAAGTACGGGCACTCTGCCAGTGTGGTTCGTGGTGACTGCGGACCGCCAAATACCACCAGCATATCGAAGCCATCGGCATTAGCCGGGACCGCTTCTCCGGCATAAACGCGCGACCAGCTGAGGGTATAGCCGCGTGATTCGGCCCACGGCAGATACGCGCCAGCAGATTCAAAAGACTCATGAATAACAAAATGAACTCGCACTTTTTCTCTCCTGTTAGCGCTTTAGCGCCTGATGGATATCAGCCGCCAGCTTATCAATGTCGCTGTCAGTTAAGGTTGACAGCGTAATACGCAGGCCGTGAGCAGGCGTATTGACGCCAAACACTTCGCCCTCCCGCACCAGCCAGCCGGACTTTGCCAGCGCAAAAGCGATCGCCTGGCTGTTATCTTCCAGCGGTAGCCACATATTCAGACCGTCACCAACGGGCAACTCAATGCCATGTCGCCGCAGAGCAGCCGTCAGCTTTTGCTGTTGGGCTGCGTAAAACTGCTGAGTTTGCGCCAGCGTGTGCTGATAAGTCTCATCGCTCAGGCAGGCGCAGGCCAGATCCTGCAGCAGATGGCTGACCCATTGACTGCCGGAGTTGAGTCGTAAACGCAGTTTTCCGGAAGTGAGCGGATCGCTGGCCACGATGGCGAGGCGTAAATCCGGACCTAACGTTTTTGACATCGAACGGACAATCGCCCAGTGCGTGGTTTCCTTCGCAATTACCGGATACCAGTGGCAAGCAGATAGCAGCGCAAAGTGGTCGTCGACGATCACCAACGTCTGCGGATAGCGGGCCAGGATTTCCTGCAATTGCGCCGCGCGGGATGCGCTCAGACTGCATCCTGTGGGGTTATGCGCGCGCGGTGTCAGAATTACTGCCCGCGCGCCTTTCTGTAGCGCGAGTTCCAGTTGGTCCGGCAGCATGCCTTCGTGGTCGACGTTGGCCGGGTTTGCTGAGAATCCGGCATAGCGCAGCATGTTGATGCTGCTCAAAAAGCATGGATCTTCTACGACAACGCTATCACCAGGCAGTAAATGGGCGCACAGTAGCCGTTCGATAGCATCAATGGCGCCGCTGGTGATATCAATTTCCCCTTTGCCGGGCATAGCATCCTGCATCCACTGCGCTGCCCATGCCTTAAGTCCAGGTGATACAGCGGCATCGCCGTACAAGCGCGGATTCTTATTTATCTTTGCGAAATAACTACTCAGGTCAGGAAGACGCGAGGGCGCTGGATTACCGCCGGAAAGATCGATAAGCGGGGTATCCGGATTACCACCTTCCAGCGCAGCGGGGGCCGTAATTCCCTTAATCACCGTGCCATTGCGTCCCTGGCTCTGTGCCAACCCGGAGGTGACCAGGCGTTTGTAAGCCGCCGCGACAGTATTGCGGTTCACGTTTAATTCCGTTGCCAGTTCCCGCACTGGCGGCAACGTTTCTCCCGCTGCCAGCGTGCCTGTAGTGACATGTTGACGGATACTGTCAAAAATTTCGTTAGCGGTTTTTCCGTCGATCATTATTGACCTATGACAAAATGAATTTTAGCATATGACGATAATAGTGAGGCGTAGGCCCGCTGTCCAGCGAGAGGAGAAATTTATGGAGCAGGAGAGTGATATCCAGTCAGTGCTCTTTGACGGCACGCATCGGGCGTTACAGACCGATATTGTCGCCGTCCAGTCACAGGTGGTGTATGGCAGCGTAGGCAACAGCATCGCTGTCCCGGCCATTAAAGCGCAGGGGTTACGTGTGACGGCAGTGCCCACGGTGCTGTTCAGTAATACCCCGCATTATGAAACCTTTTACGGCGGCGTTATTCCGCCCGACTGGTTTAGCGGCTATCTCCGCGCCTTAAGCGAGCGTGATGCCCTGCGCGAGCTAAAGGCGGTGACTACAGGGTACATGGGCAGCGCGGAGCAAATCGCCTTGCTGGCACAGTGGCTGGAAACCGTTCGGGCCACGCATCCGGAGCTGTGCATTTTGGTCGACCCTGTGATTGGCGATACGGATAGCGGCATGTATGTGAAAGCCGAAATCCCGCAAGCTTATCGTCAGCACCTGCTGCCGCTGGCACAGGGGCTGACTCCAAATGTGTTTGAGCTGCAAATGCTGAGCGGAAAGCCGTGTCGTACGCTTGATGAATCCATTACCGCGGCACAATCACTGCTCACTGACACCCTGAAATGGGTGGTGATTACCAGCGCGCCGGGCGACACCGAAGAGATTATTAACGTTGCGGTGGTGACGGCTGAAACGGTTGAGGTGTTAGCTCATCCACGAGTGAAAACGGATCTGAAGGGGACTGGCGATCTGTTTTGTGCAGAGCTGGTGAGCGGCCTTGTACTGGGGAAAACGCTGACGACCGCGACGTACGACGCCGCGCAGCGGGTGCTGGACGTGATGACGTGGACGCACCTGTGCGGTTGTGATGAATTAATTTTGCCACCGGCAGGGGAGACGCGATGAAGAGTTACCGGCTGGTGATTCGCCAGAATGGACGTATGGTTGGACATTTTGACACCAACGGGGCAGCAGCACTGGAAGATATCTGTGTAGCGCGGGCCATGTTTGGTATTGCGGGTGGCTACGACTGTGAATTGTTAGTGGCGGACTCGGAGCGACGGATGCTGGAAAGCGGGCCGGAAGGGATGAAAATTCTGATGCGCGAGGCGTGTTACCGACCGGTCACCTCACAGATTTAATGCCGGATGGCGGCACATATGCCTTAGCCGGCCTACGTTACGGAGTTCGTTGTAGGCCGGATAAGCGTAGCGCCATCCGGCAGGGTTTTGATATCCATCAGATAAAAAAAATGGCGCCTGATGGCGCCATTTTTCTCTGCAAAAAGAATTACTTCTTGATGCGGATAACCGGAGTCTCACCCACTGTCACGCTACCGGACAGTTTGATCAGCTCTTTGATTTCGTCCATGTTGGAGATAACAACCGGAGTCAGGGTAGACTTGGCTTTTTCTTCCAGCAGCGGCAGATCGAATTCAATAACCGGGTCGCCCACTTTCACGCGCTGACCTTCTTCAGCGATGCGTTTGAAGCCTTCGCCTTTCAGTTCAACGGTATCAATACCGAAGTGAACAAACAGCTCAATGCCGCTGTCGGATTCGATAGAGAAAGCGTGGTTGGTTTCAAAGATTTTGCCGATGGTGCCATCAACAGGGGCAACCATTTTGTTACCGGTTGGTTTGATAGCGATGCCATCACCAACGATTTTTTCAGCAAAAACTACATCCGGCACGTCTTCGATGTTGACGATCTCGCCAGAGAGCGGAGCAACGATCTCAATAGTTCCGGTGTCTTTCTTATCATCAGAAACCAGAGATTTCAGTTTATCGAACAAACCCATGATCTTCTCCTAAGCAGTAAATTGGGCCGCATCTCGTGGATTAGCAGATTGTTTTTTCTTCAATGAACTTGTTAACCAGCGTCATTAACTCGTCCGTTGTCGGTTGAGCAAGAGCCTGCTCTGCTAACACCTTCGCATCTTCGAAGTTCGTGTTACGGATAATCTTCTTAATGCGCGGGATAGAAATGGCGCTCATAGAGAATTCGTCCAGACCCATCCCCAGCAACAGAAGTGTAGCACGTTCGTCGCCTGCAAGCTCACCACACATGCCAGTCCATTTGCCTTCAGCATGAGAAGCATCAATAACTTGCTTGATCAGCGTCAGCACAGATGGCGACATTGGTTGGTAAAGGTGTGAAATCATATCATTACCACGGTCAACTGCCAGGGTGTACTGCGTTAAATCATTGGTGCCGATACTAAAGAAATCAACTTCTTTGGCTAAATGACGCGCAATTGTTGCCGCAGCCGGTGTTTCCACCATCACGCCAATCTCAATGCTCTCGTCAAATGCTTTACCTTCGTCGCGCAGTTCCTGTTTGTAGATTTCGATCTCTTTGCGGAGTGCACGCACTTCTTCAACAGAGATGATCATTGGGAACATGATGCGCAGTTTGCCGAAAGCAGAGGCGCGCAGAATAGCGCGAACCTGGTCACGCAGGATCTCTTTACGATCCATGGCGATACGCACGGCACGCCAGCCCAGGAACGGGTTCTCTTCTTTCGGGAAGTTCATGTACGGCAGCTCTTTATCGCCGCCGATGTCCATGGTACGGACGATGACCGCCTGAGAGCCACAGGCTTCAGCAACGGCTTTATACGCAGCAAACTGTTCTTCTTCAGTTGGCAGCGATTCACGGTCCATGAACAGGAATTCGGTGCGGTACAGACCCACACCTTCAGCGCCGTTACGCTCAGCGCCTTCAACGTCACGAACGGTACCGATATTGGCGCAAACTTCAACCTGATGTCCGTCCAGCGTGATAGCCGGCAGATCTTTCAGCTTAGCGAGTTCTGCTTTCTCGGTAGCAACCTGCTCCTGAACGGCACGCAGTTGCTCGATAACGTCGTTGGTCGGATTGACGTAAACCTGGTTGTTTACGGCATCCAGAATCAGATAGTCGTCGTTTTTCACCTGAGAGGTGACGCTACCCGTACCTACGATGGCAGGCAGTTCCAGAGAACGCGCCATGATAGAGGTATGGGAAGTACGTCCGCCCGCGTCAGTAATGAAACCCAGCACCTTGTTCAGGTTCAGCTGTGCAGTTTCTGACGGGGTCAGGTCTGCGGCTACCAGGATAACTTCGTCCTGAATAGCGCTCAGGTCGATAATTGCCAGACCCAGGATGTTACGCAGCAGGCGTTTACCGATGTCGCGTACGTCAGCCGCACGTTCTTTCAGGTATTCATCATCCAGCTCTTCCAGGGCTGTGGCCTGACCTTCGATAACTTCATGCGCAGCTGCATCAGCCGTCATGTTCTTATCTTTAATCAGGGCTATGATTTCCTGCTCCAGCTCCTCATCTTCGAGCAGCATGATATGCCCTTCAAAGATGGCTTCTTTTTCTTCACCGAACGTTTCACCAGCTTTGGTTTTGATCGCTTCCAGTTGCGCAGATGCCTTGGCACGACCGCTCAGAAAACGTTCAACTTCCTGATCAACCTTGTCGGCAGAAATTTTTTTCCGGTCAATGACGATCTCGTCTTCTTTCAGCAGCAATGCTTTACCGAAAGCGATACCCGGGGATGCTAAAATGCCTGAAATCATAACCCTACCTTACTTGTGACTGATATTTAAAAGAACTCGTTGAACTTACTCGAGTTCAGCCATCAGTTTAACCAGATGCTCAACTGCTTTCTGCTCGTCTTCACCTTCTGCGGACAGGGTGACAACGGTACCCTGAGTCAGGCCCAGAGTCTGCAGTTTAAACAGGCTTTTGGCGCTAGCGCTTTTGCCGTTAGAAGTCACAGTAATATCAGAAGTAAAGCCTTTTGCTTCTTTAACAAACTGAGCAGCAGGGCGAGTATGCAGACCGTTCGGAGCGGTAATGGTAACTTCTTGCTGGAACATTATATTTCCCCAACTTATAGGTTTAGTGTTGTGGAACTAAAGTCTAGCCTGGCGGCTTAACTTTAGCCTGTATTGTTAGCATCGGCGTAAACTGGACGCGACACAAAAGGAGTTCGGTGCAATCCGTTGCTGGCAACTTCTTGCCGCTGACGTTTCGTTCGTCATTAAACATTATGCCGCGAAAGGAAGAGTTGAACCAAATCATAAAATCGATTCAGCTAGCGCTTTTCCTGTAACGATTAATTTCGCGCATCAAAATAATTAGTTTGGTTAAATACCAGTTCCGGCGGGCTGAATCAATGCCAGGCGAGTTGAAACTTTGAAGCAGGCCACAAAAAAGCACCCAAAAGGGTGCTTTTTTACGCGTTTTTAACATGCTGGCACTACTGTTGCAGTTCTTTCTCTGTGAAGAGATCGGCAAACAGTGCAGTGCTCAGATAACGCTCACCCGATGACGGTAGAATAACCACTATATTCTTATTGGTAAAGGTTTCATCTTCCTGGAGCTTAAGCGCGGCAGCAACTGCTGCACCGGAAGAGATCCCAGCCAGAATACCTTCTTCTTCCATCAGACGACGCGCAGTAGAAATAGCTTCATCATTAGTGATGGCAACGACTTTATCGATAAGCTTCAGATCAAGGTTACCAGGAATGAAGCCTGCGCCAATGCCCTGAATTTTATGCGGGCCTGGTTTGAGTTCTTCACCTGCCAGCGCCTGAGCGATAACAGGGGAGTCGGTAGGTTCAACCGCGACGGTGATCAGATCGGTTTTGCCTTTAGTGCCTTTAATGTAACGGGTCACACCAGTCAACGTACCGCCGGTACCGACGCCGGAAATAAAGACATCAACCTGGCCATCGGTATCTTCCCAGATTTCCGGGCCGGTGGTTTTTTCGTGGATTTCCGGGTTTGCCGGGTTGCTGAACTGCTGCAGCAGCAAGAATTTCTCCGGATCGCTGGCCACAATTTCTTCCGCTTTCTGAATCGCGCCCTTCATGCCTTTTGCACCTTCGGTCAGCACCAGGTTAGCGCCCAGCGCTTTTAAGAGTTTGCGGCGCTCAATGCTCATAGTTTCAGGCATGGTCAGAGTCAGTTTGTAACCGCGAGCGGCGGCAACGTAGGCCAGCGCGATCCCTGTGTTGCCGCTGGTTGGTTCGACCAGCTCTACACCCGGTTTCAGTACACCACGTTTTTCGGCATCCCAAATCATGTTGGCACCGATACGGCATTTGACGCTAAAGCTCGGGTTGCGTGATTCCACCTTCGCCAGAATGCGTCCGTTACCGATACGGTTCAGTCGAACCAGCGGCGTATGACCGATAGTCAGCGAGTTGTCTTCAAAAATCTTACTCATGGCCTGTCCTTAACTGTATGAAATTGGGATACCGCTTCAGCATACCTGTTGAGAAAGTATGGGGAAGTAAGGAATTCGTATATCTATATGCCACCAGGAAATAATGCGTTGCAGTATGGAATAAGAGCGGGCATAAGCCAGCCCGCTTTTACACATTTTTGCATTACTTCCATAACGCGTGCTTAGCACGATAGCAGTCTACCCACATCGCCGTGGCACCACAAACCGCGACCGGCATGATGAACAGATTGAGCACCGGAATCATGGTGAACAGGCTGGTCAATGCGCCAAATTGCATATTGGTGACCTTGCGTGTGCGCAGCGCGACGCGCATCTCCTTAAAAGGCACCTTATGGTTATCAAACGGATAATCGCAGTACTGAATGGCCAGCATCCACGCGCTGAACAGGAACCACAGCACTGGGGCGACAGTCTGCCCAATACCCGGAATGAAATAGAGGATCAGCAACACGACGGCGCGCGGGAGATACCACGCCAGTTTTTGCCATTCACGTTTCATAATACGGGGAACATCTTTCATGATACCGAGAACGCCGGTATCAGGCGGTGTCGCACCTGTTAAGCGCGCTTCCAGTTGTTCAGCCAGCAGACCGTTAAACGGCGCGGCAATCCAGTTGGCTATGGTGGAAAACAGGTAGCCGAACACCAGTAGTACGGAGATAGTGACAATCGGCCACAGCAAGTAGCTGAGCCACTGAAGCCAGTCAGGGACGTGGCTCATCAGCGCGGGGATCCAGCTATCGAGTTGTGTGAATAGCCACCAGAATGCGCCGCCCATCAGCAGGATATTCACCAGCAAAGGCAGGATGACAAAGCGACGAATGCCCGGTTGGCTGATGAGCTTCCATCCCTGTGAAAAGTAATAAAGGCCGCTGCGAGGTACGACTGCAGATGATGAAACCATGGTCAGGACATACTCCTTGTTATATAAGCTCTGGTAAACTTTGCGTATCTTACCGGGTTGTTGAGCGTTAAGCTGTTCAGAAATGTTCGAAAAAACAGCAAAAAGCACAATTTTGTTCATCTTTATGCCGTGAAAGCCAAGAGTGCACTTGCACTTGGCGTAATCGACAAATACTCTTAGTGAGTAAATGTTTGCCGTGGTGGCAAGGTGTTAGAACAACAGAGAATATAATGATGCAGGATTTGCGTCTGATATTAATCATTGTTGGCGCGATCGCCATAATCGCTTTACTGGTACATGGTTTTTGGACTAGCCGTAAAGAGCGGTCTTCTATATTCCGCGATCGCCCACTGAAACGCATGAAGTCTAAACGTGAAGACGAGGATTCGTTCGACGACAACGTCGAGGAAGACGAAGGCGTGGGCGAAGTTCGCGTTCATCGTGTGAATCATGCTCCCGGTAACGTGCAGGAACATGGTGTTCCTCCTCAGTCGCCGCAACACCAGTACCAGCCGCCTTATGCGTCTGCTCAGCCGCGTCAACCCGCGCCGCAGCCTGCACAAGCGCCGGTACCGCCGCCGCATGCTCAGCAGCAGCCGCAGCCTGTACAACCGCAGCAGCCGGTGCAACATCAGCCTGTTCAGCAGCAACCTGTGCAGCAGCCGATGCAGCATCAGCCCGTTGCTCCGCAGGTTCAGCAGCCCGTGCAGCAAGCACCGCAACCTGCGCCGCAGACTTTCCAGCCCGCAGAGCCTGCCGTTGAACATCAACCGCAGCCTGAGCCGGTAGTTGAAAAAGCACCTGTTGCTGAAAAACCGCAGCGTAAAGAAGCGGTCATTATTATGAACGTTGCGGCGCATCACGGTAGCGAGCTCAACGGTGAAGTGCTGCTCAACAGCATTCAGCAAGCCGGTTTTAAATTTGGCGATATGAATATTTTCCATCGTCATTTGAGCCCGGATGGCAGCGGTCCGTCGCTGTTCAGCCTTGCCAATATGGTTAACCCAGGAACGTTTGATCCCGAAATGACGGGTGATTTCAGCACCCCTGGCGTGACTATTTTCATGCAGGTTCCGTCCTATGGGGACGAGCTGCAAAACTTTAAGCTGATGCTGCAGTCCGCACAGCACATCGCCGATGAAGTGGGTGGTGTGGTGCTCGACGATCAACGTCGCATGATGACGCCGCAGAAACTGCGCGAGTATCAGGACCGCATCCGCGAAGTTAAAGAATCTCACGCCTGATTCTCCTCTGGCGTGACATCTCCTTGCTAAACCCCCGCCTGTCGGGGGTTTTTTATCATTGATGGTGCGATATGGAATCAATCGAACAACAACTGACAGAACTGCGAACCACGCTTCGCCATCATGAGTATCTCTACCATGTGATGGATGCGCCGGAAATTCCCGATGCGGAATATGATCGCCTGATGCGTGAACTGCGCGAGCTGGAAGCGCAGCATCCGGAACTTATCACCCCCGACTCACCAACCCAGCGTGTTGGCGCCGCCCCGTTAGCAGCGTTCAGCCAGATTCGCCATGAAGTGCCAATGCTGTCGCTGGATAACGTGTTTGATGAAGAGAGTTTTCTCGCCTTCAACAAGCGCGTGCAGGACAGACTGAAGAGTACGGACAAACTAACCTGGTGCTGCGAACTGAAGCTGGACGGACTGGCGGTCAGTATCCTGTATGAAAACGGTGTGCTGGTCAGTGCTGCAACGCGTGGTGATGGTACTACGGGTGAGGATATTACCTCGAACGTGCGCACCATTCGTGCGATCCCGTTAAAACTGCGTGGCAATAACATTCCGACGCGTCTGGAAGTGCGCGGTGAAGTGTTCCTGCCGCAGGCCGGATTTGAAAAAATTAACGAAGAGGCCCGCCGCACTGGCAACAAAGTGTTTGCTAACCCGCGTAACGCGGCGGCCGGGTCATTGCGCCAGCTCGATCCGCGTATCACAGCGAAGCGACCGCTTACTTTCTTCTGCTATGGCGTTGGTGTGCTGGAAGGTGGTGTGTTGCCTGATACCCACCTGGGCCGTCTGCTGCAATTTAAAGAGTGGGGATTGCCGGTGAGCGACAGAGTTACGCTTTGCGACTCTCCGGAGGAAGTACTTGCTTACTATCACAAGGTTGAAGAAGACCGACCGACGCTGGGATTCGATATCGACGGTGTGGTGATCAAAGTCAATTCCATGGCGTTGCAGGAGCAACTGGGTTTTGTCGCTCGCGCGCCGCGCTGGGCTGTGGCCTTCAAGTTCCCGGCGCAGGAGCAAATGACCTTCGTACGCGATGTTGAGTTTCAGGTTGGACGCACCGGGGCGATTACACCCGTGGCTCGCCTTGAGCCAGTTCAGGTTGCCGGGGTGTTGGTCAGTAACGCCACCTTGCACAATGCGGATGAAATTGAGCGTCTTGGTTTGCGTATTGGCGATAAAGTCGTCATTCGCCGTGCGGGCGATGTCATCCCGCAGGTAGTGAACGTCGTGCTTTCCGAACGCCCGGACGATACGCGTGAAATTGAGTTTCCCACCCACTGTCCGGTATGTAACTCTGACGTTGAGCGTGTGGAAGGTGAAGCGGTCACTCGCTGTACCGGTGGTTTAATCTGCGGAGCGCAGCGTAAGGAATCGCTGAAACACTTCGTTTCCCGCCGCGCGCTGGACGTTGACGGCATGGGCGACAAAATTATCGATCAACTGGTCGAGAAAGAGTATGTCCACACACCAGCGGATCTCTTCACGCTGACCGCAGGTAAGCTGACCGGTCTTGATCGCATGGGACCGAAATCGGCGCAAAACGTGGTGAATGCGCTGGAAAAAGCAAAAGAAACGACGTTTGCCCGTTTCCTCTACGCGCTGGGTATTCGCGAAGTCGGCGAAGCTACGGCGGCTGGTCTTGCGGCGTATTTTGGCACCCTTGAGGCGCTGGAAGCGGCTTCCATTGAAGAGCTGCAAAAAGTGCCGGATGTCGGCATCGTGGTAGCGACCCACGTGTTTAATTTCTTTGCCGAAGAGAGTAACCGCGAGGTGATCGTCCAGCTTTTGGAGCAGGGGATTCACTGGCCAGCGCCGGTGGTTATCAACGCTGAAGAAATCGACAGCCCCTTCGCGGGTAAAACGGTAGTGCTGACCGGGAGTCTGAGCCAGATGTCGCGTGATGACGCCAAAGCGCGACTGACCGAGTTGGGTGCAAAAGTGGCCGGTAGCGTATCGAAGAAAACCGACCTGGTGATTGCCGGTGAAGCGGCGGGGTCGAAACTGGCAAAAGCGCAGGAACTGGGTATTGCCGTGATCGATGAAGCTGAAATGATCCGCTTACTGGGTGCCTGAGATGGAAAAAGAGCAGCTGGTTGAAATCGCCAATACCGTGATGCCCTTTGGCAAATATAAAGGGCGTCGGCTGATTGATGTACCGGAAGAGTATCTGCTGTGGTTTGACCGTAAGGATGAATTCCCGCCGGGCAAGCTCGGCGAGCTGATGCAAATCACGCTGCTGATTAAAACAGAGGGGCTGACCCAACTGGTGCAGCCCCTGAAACGCCCACTCTAAGCTTTTGCGGCGCGGCTTTTCTGCTGCGCCTGCAATGCGTCCGTTTGTTGCTTGTAGCGACGTGCCAGCACGGCACACACCATCAGCTGAATTTGATGGAAGATCATCAACGGCAGCACCATCATTCCTATCACTGAGGTCGGGAACAGAATATTTGCCATTGGGATCCCATTCGCCAGGCTCTTTTTCGATCCGCAAAAGACAATGGTGATCTCATCGGCTTTGTTGAAGCCGCATTTACGCGCAACAAAGACGTTGATACCAATCACGATTGCCAGCAATACGATGCTGACCACCACGATAAACAGCAGCGAGCCAATCCCCACTTTGTGCCAGATCCCGTTAACCACGGCTTCACTGAAGGCGGAGTACACCACCAGCAAGATGGAGGATTGGTCCGTTTTGGCGATCCATTTTTTATGTCGGGACACCCAGTTACCAATCCACGGACGTGAAAGGTGTCCCAGTACGAACGGCAGCAGCAGTTGCAGCATGATTTTCCCCACCTGCTCCAGACTGCCTTCTGCGCCGTGCATATTCATTACCAGGCCAACCAGCAACGGCGAGAGAAAAATACCCAGCAGGCTGGAGGCCGAAGCGGAACACACGGCGGCAGCAACGTTACCCCCCGCCAGCGACGTAAAAGCGATTGCCGACTGCACCGTGGCCGGCAAAATACACAGGTACAGGAAACCGGTGTACAGCATCGGGTCAACATTAATCGGCGCCCACCAGGCGAACAGAACGCCCAGCACCGGGAAAACAACAAACGTGCTGCACATCACCCACAGATGCAAACGCCAGTGACTACCGCCGGCAATAATGGCTTCACGCGAAAGCTTCGCCCCGTGCATAAAAAACAACAGGGCAATGGCAGCGGTGGTTAAGCCTTCAAAGAAAGGCACAAAGCCACCCTCGGCCGGGAAAAAGGACGCCAGTAATACGACAGTAATCAACGTTATCGTGAACGGATCAAGGATACGAAAAAGTTTCATAAAAGCTCCTGAAATTCGGTAGGAACATTTTGCGTTTTTCCGTTTGAGAAATAAAATTGATTTATTGCATCCATATATGAATCGAATAGATGAATTACTCTCTGCGTCAGCTCCGTATCTTTGTTACCGTCGCTCAGGCCAAAAGCTTTAGCCGGGCGGGGGATATCATTGGCTTAAGCCAGTCTGCGGTCAGCCACAGCGTTAAAGAGCTGGAAGCGCAGACGGGTGTGCGGTTGTTAGATAGAACAACGCGGGAAGTGGTGCTGACGGAAGCAGGGCACCAGTTGGCGGCGCGGCTGGAACGTATTCTGGATGAACTGCACAGCACGCTGCGCGAAGCAGGCCAGGTGGGAACGCAGTTAACCGGAACGGTGCGCGTTGCCGCCAGCCAGACGATCTCTGCTCACCTTATTCCCCAGTGTATTGCCCAGAGTAATCAGCTTTATCCAGCGATCGATTTTGTGCTGCACGATCGTCCACAACAGTGGGTGCTGGAGAGTATTCGTCAGGGCGAGGTGGATTTTGGCATTGTGATAGATCCCGGCGCAGTGACCGATCTACAGTGTGAAGCGGTGTTATCCGAACCGTTCCTGTTGCTGTGTCGAGAGGATCATCCGCTAGCCCAACGCGAATGGGTAAACTGGCAGGATCTCTATCATGAACGTCTGGTTCTACAGGATTACGCTTCTGGCAGCCGACCGCTGATCGATGCGGCACTGGCCCACTTTTCCATTGAGGCCAATATTGTTCAGGAGATTGGTCACCCTGCCACACTGTTCCCGATGGTTGAGGCGGGGATTGGTATCAGCGTGCTGCCCGCGCTGGCGCTCCCTTTACCGCAGGGCAGCCATTTGCAGGTTAAACGCCTGACGCCGGTTGTGGAACGACAACTGATGCTGGCACGACGTAAAAATCGTTCTTTATCGACTGCGGCCCAGGCGCTGTGGGACGTGGTGCGGATGCAGGCCAGTGAATTAACCGCCGGTCGGGCACGCGATCCGTTGTATCAGATATAAATATCGACCCGATGTGGGTCGGTAGCATTGTTGACGCCCTCAGCTTTTCTTTGATCGGCGCTCTGCTTTTGCTGTGATTCCTCGGCCTGCTGGCGCAACAATTGAGCAAGTTGTGCTTGTAACATCTTGATTTGAGTCTGAATAAGTTCCTGCTGCTCGCGCTTCTGCTCAACACTGCCACTGCTATTGGGGATATCTTTGAGCTGCTGGGTTAGCTTGGTTATCTTTTGGGTGATTTGTGCAATCTGTGCGGAGATGTCATTCCCGGCTGATGCTTTTCCGCCGCCGCTACTGCTTTGAACAGTTGGGGTGGAAACGTTAATAGTTGTCATACGGACTCCTCGCGCCATAAAACATGAGTATCGGCATCAGCGAACAGAACTTCAGTGACAATACGGCCGAGTGGAGATTAATCATAAAAATCCCAAACCTTAATGTATCTGTTTTCCTGTGCCATTTCTGGCTCGAAAATAATGTGATTTCAGGCTGATTTAGTGCAACTCATCGATACCGATTTACTATCGGTTGTCAGGATAAACGGTATTGGTAATCGATTGCGCAGTCTCGCTATAACAGTGCGGTACGCTACGTTACTTTCGATTACTCAGTATTAAGGATATCTCATGAGCCACTCTCTTTTCTCGCAAAATCCCTGGTATAGCGCCGATATCATTCGTGGTTACAAGCCGGATTTTACGCCGCGCGTAGCCTTTATCCTCGGCTCCGGCCTGGGGGCGTTGGCGGATCAAATTGAGGATGCGGTGGCCATCTCTTACGAGAAACTGCCGGGGTTCCCGGTGAGCACCGTACACGGTCATGCCGGTGAACTGGTGCTGGGATATCTGGCGGGAATTCCGGTAGCCTGTATGAAAGGGCGTGGACATTTCTATGAAGGTCGCGGCATGACGGTGATGACGGATGCCATTCGTACGCTGAAGCTGCTGGGCTGTGAGCTGCTGTTTTGCACTAATGCCGCAGGTTCTTTGCGCCCCGAAGTCGGTCCGGGTAGCCTCGTTGCGCTTAGCGATCATATCAATACGATGCCGGGTACGCCGATGGTTGGGCTTAACGATGAGCGTTTTGGCGAGCGATTCTTTTCGCTGGCGAATGCCTATGATGCTGACTACCGCGCGGTCCTGCAAACTGTTGCCGCAGAAGAAGGGTTCCCGTTGAGTGAAGGGGTTTTTGTCTCTTATCCGGGGCCGAATTTTGAAACCGCGGCAGAAATCCGCATGATGCAAATCATCGGTGGCGACGTGGTGGGCATGTCGGTGGTGCCTGAAGTTATCTCAGCGCGTCACTGCGGTCTGAAAGTGGTTGCGGTGGCGGCTATCACCAACCTGGCGGAAGGTCTGGGTGATGTGAAATTATCTCACGCGCAGACGCTGGCAGCGGCGGAACTCTCCCGGCAGAATTTCATCAACCTGATCTGCGGCTTCTTGCGCAAACTGGCCTGAATAATTAAAAAATGACCCCGCTTGCGGGGTCTTACTTTTTGGCAAGGAACGGAAAAATGGGTATCGCATCTCGCTTAAAGCTCATGTCGTTTTTGCAATATTTTATCTGGGGAAGCTGGCTGGTGACCCTGGGTTCTTACATGATTAACACCCTGGATTTTACCGGCGCGAACGTCGGTATGATTTACAGTTCGAAAGGGCTGGCGGCGATTATCATGCCGGGCATTATGGGCATTATTGCCGATAAATGGCTACGCGCCGAGCGCGCCTATATGCTTTGTCATCTGGTGTGTGCGGGCGTGTTGTTATATGCCACAATCGTTACCGACCCACAGACCATGTTTTGGGTGATGCTGGTTAACGCAATGGCGTATATGCCGACGATTGCGTTATCGAACAGCGTCTCATACTCGTGCCTGGCGCAATCGGGTCAGGATCCGGTCACCGCGTTCCCGCCAATCCGCGTGTTTGGCACCATAGGGTTTATTGTGGCGATGTGGACAGTCAGCCTGATGGGGCTGGAACTGAGCAGCGCGCAGTTGTATATCGCATCAGGTGCATCGCTGCTGCTGGCTCTGTATGCGCTTACGTTGCCGAAAATCCCGGTTGCTGAGAAGAAAGCAAGTACCACGCTTGCCAGCAAGCTCGGTCTGGACGCCTTTGTCCTGTTTAAAAAACCGCAGATGGCAATCTTCTTTTTATTTGCGATGATGCTGGGGGCGGTGCTGCAAATCACTAATGTTTTTGGCAATCCGTTCCTGCATGATTTTGCCCGTAACCCGGAATTTGCCGACAGCTTTGTGGTGAAGTACCCCTCCATATTGCTTTCCGTTTCACAGATGGCGGAGGTGGGTTTTATTCTCACTATTCCGTACTTCCTTAAACGCTTTGGCATTAAAACGGTGATGCTGATGAGCATGCTGGCATGGACGCTGCGTTTTGGCTTCTTTGCCTTTGGCGACCCGTCGCCGTTTGGTTTTGTGCTGCTGCTGATGTCGATGATTGTCTACGGCTGTGCGTTTGATTTCTTCAATATCTCGGGATCGGTATTTGTCGAGCAGGAGGTTAGCTCTAACATTCGCGCCAGTGCGCAGGGGCTGTTTATGACGATGGTAAACGGCGTTGGCGCATGGGTGGGTTCAATCCTGAGCGGTATGGCGGTGGACTATTTTTCTGTCGATGGCGTCAAGGATTGGCAGACCATCTGGCTGGTGTTTGCCGCATATGCGCTGGCTCTGGCGGTTATCTTTGCATTGTTCTTTAAGTACAAGCATGAGCCTGAACGACTGGCGCAGAAATCACTGGCACATTAACGCTCCATTGGCGGCGGGTTCTGATACCCGCCGTTTCATTTTCTGCGAGGCAATGTGGTAACTTTGCGCATTATCCTTATTTCAGGAGCGCATTATCCATGGAACGCACGCACCGCATCGATCTGAAGTTACTGCGTTATTTTCTTGCTGTCGCAGAAGAACTGCATTTTGGACGTGCCGCTGCTCGCCTGAATATGTCGCAACCGCCGCTCAGTACCCATATTAAAGAGCTGGAGCAACAGCTCGGCACTTTGCTATTTATCCGTCATTCCCGCAGCGTGGCGTTAACTCACGCTGGGAAGATATTGATGGAAGAGTCGCGCCGACTGTTATCCAGTGCCAATCAGGCGCTGACGAGAGTGGAGCAGATTGGTCGTGGTGAGGCAGGGCGAATTGAGCTTGGCGTTATCGGTACTGCGATGTGGGGAAAAATGCGCCCGGTGATGCGGCGTTTTCTGAAGGATAATCCCAATGTTGAGGTGCTGTTTCGCGAGAACATGCCTGCTATGCAGATGACGATGCTGGAGCGGCGTGAACTGGATGCGGGAATTTGGCGGATGGCTACGGAGCTTTCTCCCGGGTTTACCAGTCTACGCTTGCATGAGTCCTCTTTTCTGGTTGCCATGCCGGAAGAGCATCCTCTTACTGCCAGTGAATCCGTACCGCTGGAGGCGCTGAGAAATGAATATTTTGTCACGATGCCTTCCATTCATACCGACTGGGCATTTTTGCAGCGCGTTTGCCTGAGTGCTGGATTTTCCCCGATGATTATTCGTGAGGTGAGGGAGCCGCAAACGGTGCTGGCGATGATCAGCATGGGGATTGGTATTACGTTAATTGCTGACAGTTATGCGCAGATGAGTTGGCCTGGCGTAGTATTCCGACCGTTAGAGGAACGTATTCCGGCGGATTTATATATTGTGTATGACCAACAGCAGGCGACACCCGCGCTGGAGAAACTGGTAGCGGCATTGACGATGTGATGTCTGTGCCGGATGGCGACTAACGTCTTATCCGGCCTGCGTGTGTCAGGGGCGTCTGTAGGCCTGATAAGCGCAGCGCATCAGGCAAGCAGGTTCGAATCTTATAAATCGCAGATAGCAAAAAGGCGCCTTTAGGGCGCCTTTTTACATTGGTGGGGCGTGCAGGATGACTCGCTTTGCTCGCCCTTTGGGCCGTCGCCGTGAACGGCTCCGTTGTCTCACTACGTTCGACCCGAACCTGCAGCAGGTTCGAATCTTATAAATCACAGATAGCAAAAAGGCGCCTTTAGGGCGCCTTTTTACATTGGTGGGGCGTGCAGGATTCGAACCTGCGACCAATTGATTAAAAGTCAACTGCTCTACCAACTGAGCTAACGCCCCGAAGTGGTGGGTGATGACGGGATCGAACCGCCGACCCCCTCCTTGTAAGGGAGGTGCTCTCCCAGCTGAGCTAATCACCCACTTCGGTACTTCAATTTTATTGTAAGAAATCCAGCTGGCGAGAAAGTGGTGGGTGATGACGGGATCGAACCGCCGACCCCCTCCTTGTAAGGGAGGTGCTCTCCCAGCTGAGCTAATCACCCACTTCTCAATTTCTTACTCTACACGGCGGAGACTACATAAAGTAGTTGGTGGGTGATGACGGGTTCGAACCGCCGACCCCCTCCTTGTAAGGGAGGTGCTCTCCCAGCTGAGCTAATCACCCCCGCTGTGTGGAGTCGCATTATAGGGAGAGTTGAAAATGAGTCAACGCATTTTCTAAATAATTTGTTCGTTCGTCGTAAATTTAAACAAAACGATCGCAAATCAATCCATGCAGCATGATTTGTATACGAAAATGGCAAAGCGTGATGTTCCAACCTGAACAACATTGAGGAATCAGACCACAGTGATAGAATACGAGCCTGATAATCTTCCCAGGATTTGCCGGTTGTCGGCATCTTTATAAACGTAAGGCCATTTCATGAAAATCAAAACTCGCTTCGCGCCAAGCCCGACAGGTTACCTGCACGTCGGTGGTGCGCGTACTGCTCTATATTCCTGGCTTTTTGCACGTAACCATGACGGTGAGTTTGTGCTGCGTATTGAAGACACCGATCTCGAACGCTCCACTCCGGAAGCTATTGAAGCCATTATGGATGGCATGAACTGGCTGAATCTGGAATGGGATGAAGGCCCGTACTTCCAGACTAAACGTTTTGATCGCTACAACGCCGTGATTGATGAGATGCTGGAAGCCGGTACCGCGTATAAATGCTACTGCTCCAAAGAGCGTCTGGACGCACTGCGTGAAGAGCAGATGGCAAACGGTGAGAAGCCGCGTTACGACGGTCGCTGCCGCCACGGCCATGAACATCATGCTGCTGATGAACCATGCGTGGTGCGTTTTGCCAACCCGCAGGACGGATCCGTTATTTTTGACGACCAGATCCGTGGGCCGATCGAATTCAGCAACCAGGAGCTGGACGATCTGATCATCCGCCGTACCGATGGTTCCCCGACCTACAACTTCTGTGTTGTGGTCGACGACTGGGATATGGAAATCACTCACGTTATTCGTGGTGAAGACCATATCAACAACACTCCGCGTCAGATTAACATCCTGAAAGCGCTGAATGCGCCGGTGCCGGTTTATGCACATGTGTCGATGATCAACGGCGACGACGGTAAAAAACTCTCTAAACGTCACGGTGCGGTCAGCGTTATGCAGTATCGCGACGACGGTTACCTGCCGGAAGCGCTGCTGAACTATCTGGTGCGTCTGGGCTGGTCCAGCGGCGATCAGGAAATCTTCACCCGTGAAGAGATGATCAAACTGTTCTCCCTTGGTGCGGTGAGCAAGTCTGCCAGTGCATTCAACACCGAAAAACTGCAGTGGCTGAACCATCACTACATTAATTCGCTGGCACCGGAATATGTGGCAACGCATCTGCAATGGCACATTGAGCAGGAAAATATCGATACTCGCGTCGGCCCGCAGCTGTCTGAGCTGGTTAAACTGCTGGGTGAGCGCTGCAAAACGCTGAAAGAGATGGCACAGAGCTGCCGCTACTTCTACGAAGACTTTGCTGAGTTCGACGCGGATGCAGCTAAGAAACACCTTCGTCCGGTAGCGCGTCAGCCGCTGGAAGTGGTTCGCGACAAACTGGCTGCTATCAGCGAGTGGACGGCAGAAAACGTGCACCACGCGATTCAGGCGACCGCTGATGAGCTGGAAGTGGGTATGGGTAAAGTTGGGATGCCGCTGCGCGTAGCCGTAACCGGCGCGGGTCAGTCTCCGGCGTTAGACGTTACAGTGCATGCGATTGGTAAATCCCGTAGCATTGAGCGTATTAATAAAGCACTGGCGTTTATTGCTGAGCGTGAAAGCCAGCAGTAAGACAGATTGACCGATGAAATTACGGCAGGAGCGCACGCATCCTGCCGTTTTTTTGCCTGTTATTCAGACTCATCAATACCTAAGCGGGTAAGGAAAGTGCGAATACCTTCGCGCGAAATATACATCGCGAGCTTTTCTTGTTCCGTTGGGGACATGTTGTCCAGTGCGCTAATTATCTGGCGACAGGCGTGGCTACGCACCACGTGGGTGTATTCTGCCAGCGGTTCCTCAGCCTGATAAATTTCAGGTACTTTGCGAAAAGCCGGAATATTGAGCAGAAACGTACGGACGCTGGAGTCGATATGAATCAGCCTTGCACGACCCCCTTTAACGCCGGGAAACTTTTCGGTGGTCCAGTTATGTTCTCTGATCCAACGATTGACGGTTTGTTTGGCAACCCCGAGACATTCCGCCAGTTCTTCAGTCGTCATTTTGCTGCGTAATTTTTTCATATTATTTGTTGTCGCGGATCCCTAAGCGTTGTAATAAACCCGTAATGCCTTCACGCAGGATCAGTGACGTAAACATTTTCTGTTCTGATGGTGTCATTTCTTTGGCGAGCCTAATCAGTAGAGCTTCGATAGAGGTATCGCCGGATAACGATAAATTATCTGATAAACCTTCGGCTGAACGTTCAGCACTGCGAATGTATTCACGAACTTGTTCGGTGACGTGAACCAGACGCGCTTTACCGCCCTGTACGCCTGGTTTTGGTGATGTAGCCCAACCCTCCTTGCGCACCCATTTATTGATGGTCTGTCGGCTGTATCCGGTCAGATTAGCAAGTTCTTCTGGCGTCATCCGTTCCTTGAACATAACGATTCCCTGAATAGTCGTGGGGTTAATTAGTGGCTCATTTTATAGCACCATTTTAGTAGAAACCGTGACGCGTTTAACTACTGAATGCGAGTTGTTACGCAATGTTCTTCATTTGACTGCTTTTTCAGCGATTGAATTCTATGAGTTAATTTTGCCGTTGACACACGCGAAGGGAATTCATATGATGCCGCCCGTCAACTCGACAAGCTTTACGTAATGGGGCTATAGCTCAGCTGGGAGAGCGCTTGCATGGCATGCAAGAGGTCAGCGGTTCGATCCCGCTTAGCTCCACCAAATTTAATCCCAATAAATTTGGTACATACGTAATAGCATCGTGGGGCTATAGCTCAGCTGGGAGAGCGCTTGCATGGCATGCAAGAGGTCAGCGGTTCGATCCCGCTTAGCTCCACCAAAATTTGAACCCTCGCTGAAAAGCGGGGGTTTTTTGTTTCTGTATCCTGCCTTTTCTTACCCTGTATCTCTTCGGTTTGCTGAATAGCAGGCATAAAAAAACCGGGGAGAAGAATCTCCCCGGTCTTATCAATACGACGTTGTCTTACGCTTACAGCACCAGTGCGGCGATAGATGCAGACAGTACGCTCACCAGGGTAGAGCCGTACACCAGCTTCAGACCAAAGCGGGAAACCACGTTACCTTGCTCTTCGTTCAGGCCTTTAATCGCACCGGCGATAATACCGATGGAAGAGAAGTTAGCGAAGGAGACCAGGAATACAGAGATGATACCTTCAGCGCGTGGAGAGAGCGTAGAGGCGATTTTCTGCAGGTCCATCATCGCGACGAATTCGTTGGAAACCAGTTTGGTCGCCATGATACTGCCTACCTGCAGCGCTTCGCTGGACGGCACACCCATTACCCATGCAACCGGGTAGAAGATGTAGCCCAGGATGCCCTGGAAGGAGATGCTGTAGCCAAACCAGCCGGTCACGGTGGCGAACAGGGCGTTCAGGGCAGCGATCAGCGCGATGAAACCAATCAGCATCGCCGCAACGATAATTGCCACTTTGAAACCTGCCAGGATGTATTCACCCAGCATTTCGAAGAAGCTCTGGCCTTCGTGCAGGTTAGACATCTGGATGTTTTCTTCGCTGGCATCAACGGTATACGGGTTGATCAGCGACAGCACGATAAAGGTACTGAACATGTTCAATACCAGCGCAGCAACCACGTACTTCGGCTCCAGCATGGTCATGTACGCGCCGACGATAGACATGGAAACGGTAGACATCGCCGTTGCAGCCATGGTGTACATACGATTGCGAGACATTTTGCCGAGAATATCTTTATAGGCGATAAAGTTCTCGGACTGACCCAGGATCAGGGAGCTGACGGCGTTGAAGGATTCCAGCTTGCCCATACCGTTCACTTTGGATAACAGGAAACCAATTGCGCGGATGACAATCGGCAGAACGCGGATATGCTGCAAAATACCGATCAGGGCGGAAATGAAGACGATTGGGCACAGCACTTTCAGGAAGAAGAATGCCAGGCCTTTATCGTTCATGCTGCCGAAGACAAAGTTTGTCCCTTCATTAGCGAATCCGAGAAGTTTTTCAAACATCTCGGAGAAGCCTCTCACGAAGCCCAGACCGACATCAGAGTTCAGGAAGAACCATGCCAGTAACACTTCAATAACAAGCAATTGAATAACATAACGAATGCGGATTTTTTTACGGTCACTGCTTACCAGCAGTGCGAGTACCGCAACCACGGCAAGGGCCAGGACGAAATGAAGAACGCGGTCCATATTTGCTCCAAATATGAGGCAGGTTTAGTTTTCGTGCACATTCTATGTAACAACCATAAAGAAAACGAGATCAAACACACACTATAATAAGGACCTGTGACGAGATTCAAAATTAGTGATCGGTGATACACTTCTGTTATGTTTAGTATGGAAGTGAAAAGTTATGTCATTGTGCTAATCTCATAACAATAATTAAACATCTCACCGGTATTTCCAGAATCCTTATCGATCCATAGACAAACGCTATCAGAGAAATCAACTTCACCCATTAAAATGAATTTGATAATCATTCTCAATAGGCGTAGCTTGAAACATAGCAAAGGCTATGTTTCTGAGGCACTAAAATGACTAACGATCGCGTTGAGAGTAGCAGTGGACGGGCAGCGCGCAAGTTGAAGCTCGCATTAATGGGACCTGCGTTCATCGCGGCGATCGGCTACATCGATCCGGGCAACTTCGCCACCAACATCCAGGCAGGGGCCAGCTTTGGCTATAAACTGTTGTGGGTGGTGGTCTGGGCAAATCTGATGGCGATGCTGATCCAGGTGCTGTCGGCAAAGCTTGGCATTGCCACGGGTAAAAACCTGGCGGAGCAAATTCGCGATCACTATCCTCGTCCAGTGGTGTGGTTTTACTGGGTGCAGGCCGAAATTATCGCCATGGCGACGGACCTTGCTGAATTCATTGGCGCCGCGATTGGTTTCAAGTTGATCCTCGGTGTGTCGTTATTGCAGGGGGCTGTGCTCACCGGTATTGCGACTTTTTTGATTCTGATGCTACAACGCCGTGGGCAAAAGCCGCTGGAAAAAGTGATTGGCGGCTTGCTGCTGTTTGTGGCTGCGGCTTACATTGTGGAACTGATCTTTTCCCAGCCGAACTTCGCGCAGCTTAGCAAGGGAATGGTTATCCCGAGCCTGCCTAATTCCGAAGCGGTGTTCCTGGCCGCTGGCGTGCTCGGTGCGACTATCATGCCACACGTCATTTATCTGCACTCTTCCTTAACCCAGCATCTGCACGGCGGAACACGTCAACAGCGCTATGCGGCCACGAAATGGGATGTGGCTATCGCCATGACGATTGCTGGATTTGTCAATCTGGCGATGATGGCGACGGCTGCCGCTGCATTTCATTTTAGCGGGCATACCGGTATTGCCGATCTCGATCAGGCGTATCTGACCCTTGAACCGCTGTTGAGTCACGCTGCGGCGACGGTATTCGGTTTAAGCCTGGTGGCTGCGGGACTTTCTTCTACCGTGGTCGGTACGCTGGCGGGGCAGGTGGTGATGCAAGGGTTTATCCGCTTTCACATTCCGCTATGGGTACGCCGTACCGTCACCATGATGCCATCATTTATTGTGATTCTGATGGGATTAGATCCGACGCGTATTCTGGTGATGAGCCAGGTGTTGCTCAGTTTTGGTATTGCGCTGGCGCTGGTGCCGCTACTGATCTTCACCAGCAACAGTCAGCTGATGGGCGATTTGGTCAATACCCGATGGGTAAAACAGGTAGGCTGGGTGATTGTTGTGCTGGTGGTGGCGCTCAATATCTGGTTGTTGGTAGGAACCGCACTTGGTTTGTAAAAACAAAAGGGCCCACTGGCCCTTTTGTTACATTAATGGTGGTGTCCGTGACCACGTCCGCGTCCGCGATGGTCGTCACGGTCATTCCAGCCTTCACGGTAGCCGCGCTCGTAAGCTTTGCGTTTGTCCCATCCACGATGGTAGCCGTTGTCATGACGCCACCAGCGATTTTTACGCCACTCATAATTATGGTGCCAGTAATCCCGGTCGCGCCAGCGCCCGCCATCCCAGTAGTTACCGTAGTTATCGCGATCGCCAATTTGTAATTTTATTGATGGCAGCAGGGTGATTTCGCCAGCGTTCGCGGCCAGCGGTGTAAAAGCCAATAAGACTGCCGCCAGAATCAGTGACCTGAACATGTTTTCTCTCCTTCACGATCGAGCCGTAGCCGGCCTGTTAACGCAATATTACGGGGCAGTAAAGCCCCGTTTCATCGCCTTAACTCTTAAATCGTAAATGAGAGCACTTTTTGTTAATAAATGTGTCTTTATTTCAATCAACTCAGGATAGCATCAATCTCCGCGCACTCTTCAGACGTAAAGTGACGGTTGGCCAGCATGCCGACAGCGTCTTCAATCTGCGCCGTTTTACTCGCGCCAATCAGCACTGACGTGACTTTGTCATCCCGTAACACCCATGCCAGCGCCATCTGGGAAAGCTTTTGTCCGCGTCGCTCTGCCAGCGCGTTCAGCGCCCGCACTTTTTCCAGTTTTTGTGGAGTGATCTGGTCCGGATTCAGAAAGCGACTGGTGCTTGCCGCTCGAGAATCCGCAGGAATGCCGTTCAGATAGCGGTCGGTTAACTTTCCGCCAGCCAGCGGTGAGAAGGCGATACTGCCGACACCTTTTTCCTGTAATAACGACAGCAGACCGCTTTCGACCCAACGTTCAAACATGGAATATTTGGGTTGGTGAATAAGGCATGGCGTACCTAAATCGTCGAGTATTTCAATCGCCTGCCTGGCAAGATCTGCCGGATAGTTAGACAACCCGACGTACAGCGCTTTGCCCTGACGGACGATGTGATCCAGCGCGCGCATGGTTTCTCTGAGCGGCGTTTCAGGGTCTGGGCGATGGTGGTAGAAGATATCGACATATTCCAGCCCCAGACGCTTCAGGCTTTGATCGAGACTGGCAATCAGATATTTGCGTGAACCCCAGTCACCGTAGGGACCTTCCCACATGGTGTAGCCCGCTTTTGTGGAGATAATAAGTTCATCTCGCCACGGTAAAAAATCTTCCTGCAGGATCCGACCAAAATTCCGTTCTGCCGAACCCGGCGGTGGACCATAGTTATTTGCCAGATCAAAATGGTTGATCCCCAGATCGAATGCGCGCTGTAACAATGCCCGGCTGTTCTCGACCTGCGTGGTATCACCAAAATTGTGCCACAAACCCAGAGAGACAATTGGGAGCTTAAGGCCGCTCTGACCGCAGCGGCGGTACTCCATTGTCTGGTAACGATTTTCATCAGCCTGATAAGCCATGTAGCCCCCTGTAGGATAACGTGTATCATTGAGTGTATACGTTTACACAAAGCAGACTGCAATGAATTATTAATCGTCAAAACTGTACATCTTGCTTTCCACCCCTTCACAGCGACTTTCCTGGACAGTCATAACAGTTCTTCGATACTCAACATGAGGTTACCGTCAGAAGGATAGCTGTCATGCAAACCCCGTATTCCGTTGCTGATTACCTGCTGGACAGGCTGGCAGGCTGTGGCGTCGGCCATCTCTTTGGTGTGCCGGGCGATTATAATTTGCAGTTTCTTGACCACGTGATTGAACATCCCAACGTATGTTGGGTCGGGTGTGCGAATGAATTGAATGCGGCTTATGCGGCAGATGGCTATGCCCGGGTATCCGGGGTAGGGGCGCTGCTCACCACGTTTGGTGTGGGGGAGTTAAGCGCAATTAACGGTATCGCGGGAAGCTATGCGGAATATGTTCCTGTTTTGCATATTGTCGGCGCACCCTGCCGCGGCGCGCAGCGTCGCGGAGAGTTGATGCATCACACTTTGGGTGACGGTGACTTTCAGCATTTTTACCGCATGCAGCAGGCGGTAACAACGGCCAGCGCGATACTGGATGAACAAAATGCCTGCTATGAAATTGACCGCGTGCTGCGAACGATGCTTACCGAACGCAGGCCGGGTTATCTGATGTTACCTGCTGATGTAGCAAAACAGCCCGCCACGCCACCGAATGACATCCTGATTGTTCCTCTCAGCGAGCCTGAAAGCAGTGTGGCAGAAGCGTTTCGCTTCCATTCCCGCGAGCGGCTGCTGGATAGCCCGCGCGTAGCACTGCTGGCGGATTTTCTCGCGCTACGTTTTGGCCTGCAGCCAGTTTTACAGCGCTGGATGGCGGAAACGCCGATAGCTCATGCCACGCTGTTGATGGGCAAAGGACTGTTCGATGAGCGTCATTCGGCGTTCGTTGGCACATACAGCGCCGGAGCCAGCAGCGATTATGTACGTCAGGCGATAGAAGATGCCGATACGATAATGTGTGTCGGTACGCAATTTGTCGACACCCTGACAGCTGGGTTTACGCAACAGTTGCCGCAGGACCGCACCATTGAGGTTCAGCCTCATGCGTCACGAATTGGAGCGCACTGGTTTAACATCCCGATGGAGCAGGCGGTCACCACATTACGTGAGCTGTGCCTGGAAATGTCGTTTTCTCTACCGCCAGAACGTCCGCCACTTGGGCGTGTTCAGGTTGAGAAGGGCCCACTAACGCAGGAAAACTTCTGGCACACGGTGCAGCAGTTTCTGAAGCCTGATGACATTATCCTCGTCGATCAGGGGACCGCCGCCTTTGGCGCGGCTGCGCTCTCGCTACCTTGCGGGGCGGAAGTGCTGGTTCAACCGTTGTGGGGATCTATCGGCTACGCGCTCCCGGCGGCATTCGGCGCGCAAACGGCCTGTCCGGAACGTCGGGTGATCCTGATTATTGGCGATGGTGCGGCGCAGCTCACCATTCAGGAGCTGGGCTCCATGCTCAGAGACGGGCAGTCGCCGGTTATTTTACTGCTCAACAATGACGGTTATACCGTGGAACGGGCCATACACGGGGCAAATCAGCGCTATAACGACATCGCGGCCTGGAGCTGGACGTTGGTGCCGCAGGCGTTTAGTCGTGAATGTCAGGCCGAATGCTGGCGGGTGAAGCAGGCGGTACAGCTGGAAGAAGTACTGGCCCGGCTGTCCCATCCGCAACGACTGTCGTTAATTGAGGTGCTGCTACCAAAAGCCGATCTTCCTGAATTATTGCGCACGGTGACCCGTGCGCTGGAATCTCGCAACGGCGGATAGCTATTTATCAGGGCGCTCAGCGACCATCATCGGTTTGCCTGCCAGCAGCAGCCAGGCGGGCAGCATGACGATGCACAGCAGCGGCAGCAGGGTGGAATCTGGCACCACCACTGCTGCCATAAACAGGCTCAGCCAGGCGTCACGGGTGACGACGAGCACCAGTCCAAGGATCGCGCAGGAAACCGTGATGGCTGCTGGCACAGCTTCAACGTGAGCGTGCAGCATCAGGCCAAGCGCGACGCCAACAAATACCGCCGGGAAGATTCGCCCACCGCGAAAACCACTCGCTGCTGCAACCACTAACGCCGCCAGCTTAATGACGGCGAGCATGAAATAATCTGATGTCCCCAGCGTCTGGCTAAACGCCATCTGCTGCATTTCGTCCAGTCCCTTAAATAAAGTAAGCGGCCCACCAATAACGCCCAAAATGCCGAGTATGAAACCGCCAACCCCAAGGATCAGGACTGGGTGTTTTAATCGATGCATTAAATGATGCAAACGCGGCAGACACCAGACAGCTATCATCCCGGCAGCAATGGCGATAGCGGCAACAACCGCGCCGCTGAGAATATCGACCAGATGCATCTGCGTGTAGTGCGCGATGGGCAGTGAAAAATGAGGGTGGAAAAACAGGCTGGTGGTCAGAGAACCTGCGGCGGCGGCCATTAACGGCGCAAACAGGCGATCCCACAAGGGCACATCGTTTGAGCTATTCAGCGTTTGCGAAAATATCAGCGCGGCGGCAACGGGGGTGCCAAAAAGCGCGCCGATGGTGCCGGCAGAGGCGAGAATGGTCCAGTCCAGTTTCGCAATGCGGGGAAACATGCGGCTACCCAGTGCCACTGCCAGCGCGATATTGACGGTCATGATCGGGTGTTCCGGACCCAGACTGACGCCACCCGCGAGGCCAAGGATAAGCGCTGCCAGCAGGCCCGGTATTGCTGACGTTGGCACCGGCATACCAATTAACGGTTCACAGGCCGGATCCGGGCCAGCGTGGCCATGACTGTAGCGGATAACTAACCCGACCATGATCCCCGTGAGCGTCAGCATACCGATAATCCAGACCGGAGAGTCCTGGGCTATACCAATGCTAACGGGCAGGCGCTCCCACAAAAACTGCTGTAAAACGGAAGCCACTTTCATCACAACGATCAACACCAGGCTGGACGCTATGCCAATGATTAGCGCTGGAGTTGATAGCAAGAGCATCGTTCTGGCTCGCGGATGGAGCATTTTCTATTCCTTAAAACAGAGTCATAGACATAGTTTGCACAGCCAGCCTGACGGCATCGCTGCAAATGATGCTGAAACGATAAAGTAATTATGTGATCTGGATCGATTTTCCACGGGCGTCAGCCTTCAGACCGTTGTTGTTATGTCCCCATGAATTTACAGTGTGGCAAAGATTTATTCTGACTTTAGCGGAGCAGTGGAAGAATGACAAAATATGCTTTAGTAGGTGATGTTGGCGGCACCAACGCGCGTCTTGCTCTGTGCGATATTTCCAGTGGCGAGATTTCGCAGGCAAAAACCTATTCCGGGCTGGATTACCCAAGCCTCGAAGCGGTGGTGCGCGTGTACCTGGATGAGCATAGCGTCAGCGTCGAAGATGGCTGCATTGCCATTGCCTGTCCGATCACCGGCGACTGGGTGGCAATGACCAACCATACCTGGGCATTTTCTATTGCTGAGATGAAAAAAAATCTGGGCTTCAGCCATCTGGAAATCATCAATGATTTCACCGCTGTGTCGATGGCGATCCCGATGCTGAAAAAAGAGCATTTGATCCAGTTTGGTGGCGCGGAACCTATTGAAGGTAAACCGATTGCTGTCTATGGCGCAGGAACCGGACTCGGCGTGGCGCATCTGGTACATGTAGATAAACGCTGGGTAAGCCTGCCCGGTGAAGGCGGCCACGTGGATTTTGCGCCTAACAGCGAAGAAGAGGGGATTATCCTTGAGGTTCTGCGCGCAGAAATTGGTCATGTTTCCGCTGAGCGTGTGCTGTCCGGTCCGGGACTGGTGAATCTGTATCGCGCTATCGTCAAATCAGACGGACGCTTGCCAGAAAATCTGCAGCCGAAGGATATCACCGCACGGGCGCTGGAAGATTCCTGCATTGACTGTCGCCGTGCGCTGTCGCTGTTCTGCGTCATCATGGGACGTTTTGGTGGCGATCTGGCGTTAACGCTGGGCACGTTTGGTGGCGTGTACATCGCCGGGGGGATCGTGCCACGCTTCCTCGACTTCTTTAAAGCGTCGGGCTTCCGCGGTGGTTTTGAAGATAAAGGACGTTTTAAAGCCTACGTACAGGACATCCCGGTGTATCTGATTGTGCATGATAACCCAGGCCTGCTTGGATCCGGTGCGCATTTGCGTCAGACGTTGGGTCATATTTTGTAAGGCCAATGCCGGATGTCATTTAGCGATCATCCGGCCCATACATCCCATAAAACCGCGCTTCTGACGTAATGCCGATCAGTTAACGACGAGCAATAGTTGTAACGATACCTAAAAGCGGCATATCCGGAGGTAATGAATTTGTTGCCCCCGGTATTTGTTACGTTCACCTTATGTTTTTCACTTCTCTGAAACGATACTCCCAGTGAACGTGTTAAGGGTACTATCGCCGTACCCTTAACAATCCCGCCGGGAGCCTGGGTTGCAAGGGAGGCGGCGGTGAGCCTCCCTTGCACGTTCACAGGTACCTGTGCTTCAGAAAAGTTCAAAGCTGAAGTGAACGGAATCCTGACTCGGAATCACATGTTCTCCATAATGCTTAACTGGCAAGCATTACGCTCCTGACGCGGTTTTTTTATGCCTGCCGCCTACCTTTCCGACCTTCGTCACATTTCCGAATGACGGGATTAATTGTCCAGTAAAAGCATTATTTGTCTGATAACGGTTGTTACTTTCCTCGGACCATAATTTCACTCGTTAACTATTACGAGGAAATGATTATGAGCAAAAAACTGATTGCCGTCTGCGCGTGCCCAATGGGCCTGGCTCACACCTTTATGGCGGCTCAGGCGCTGGAAGAAGCGGCTGTTGAAGCGGGTTATGAAGTGAAAATTGAAACTCAGGGCGCGGACGGAATTCAAAATCGTCTGACGGCGCAGGATATCGCTGAGGCGACGTTAATCATCCACTCTGTGGCTGTTACTCCGGAAGATAACGAGCGTTTTGAGACGCGTGACGTCTACGAAATTACGTTACAGGACGCGATAAAAAATGCGGCCGGCATCATTAAAGAGATCGAAGAGATGGTTGCCGCTGAACAACAATAATCATCGACAGGGAATTACGTATGGCCATTAAAAAACGCAGTGCAACCGTTGTGCCTGGCGCATCTGGTGCGGCAGCGGCAATAAAAAATCCACCGGCCTCCCGCAATAGCTTCTGGGGCGAACTTCCGCAACATGTGATGTCGGGTATTTCACGCATGGTGCCGACGTTAATTATGGGCGGGGTCATTCTCGCCTTCTCGCAACTGATCGCCTATAGCTGGCTCGATATTCCTGCTGACACAGGCATCATGGATGCGCTGAACAGCGGAAAATTTACTGGTTTTAATCTCTCATTGCTGAAGTTTGCCTGGCTGTCGCAATCTTTTGGCGGCGTGCTGTTTGGCTTTGCTATCCCGATGTTTGCCGCGTTTGTCGCTAATTCTATCGGCGGCAAGCTGGCATTTCCGGCGGGGTTCATCGGCGGGCTAATGTCTACTCAGCCCACGCAGATGCTGAATTTTGACCCCGCGACGCTGCAATGGGCAACCAGTGCTCCCGTACCGTCAACCTTTATTGGCGCGCTGATTATCTCGATTGTCGCCGGGTATCTGGTGAAGTGGATGAACCAAAAAATCCAGCTGCCTGATTTCCTGCTGGCGTTCAAAACCACTTTTTTACTGCCCATTCTTTCCGCCATTTTCGTCATGCTGGCGATGTACTACGTGATCACGCCGTTTGGTGGCTGGATCAACGGCGGGATCCGTACTCTGCTGACGGCGGCTGGCGAGAAAGGCACCCTGATGTATGCGATGGGTATTTCCGCGGCAACGGCGATTGACCTTGGTGGCCCAATCAATAAAGCAGCAGGTTTTGTCGCCTTCAGCTTTACCACCGATCACGTTCTACCGGTTACCGCGCGTTCTATTGCGATTGTCATTCCTCCGATTGGTCTTGGGCTGGCCACGCTTATTGATCGTCGCTTAACCGGTAAACGTCTGTTCAGCGCACAGCTCTACCCGCAGGGAAAAACGGCGATGTTCCTTGCGTTTATGGGCATCAGCGAAGGGGCGATCCCATTTGCGCTGGAAAGCCCCATCACGGCAATTCCTTCCTATATGGTTGGTGCCATTGTCGGATCGACGGCTGCCGTCTGGCTGGGCGCGGTGCAGTGGTTCCCGGAATCGGCTATCTGGGCATGGCCGCTGGTTACTAACCTCGGCGTCTATATGGCGGGGATCCTGTTAGGCGCGGTGATTACGGCGCTGATGGTGGTGTTCCTGCGCAACATGATGTATCGCAAAGGCAAATTGCTGATTGAAAGTCTCTGATTAAAAGGATTGTGACCATGAGCTTACTTGCCTCGCTGCGCGACTGGCTAACGGCGCAACATCTTGATGCGATGCTGCTGTCATCGCGGCAGAACAAACAGCCGCATATGGGGATTTCCAGCAGTTCAGGGTTTGTGTTTATCAGCCACAAAAGTGCGCATATCCTGGTCGATGCCCGTTACTACACCGATGTCGCCACGCGTACTCAGGGCTATCAGATCCATCTACTCGATGGAACACAGACGCTGTATTCGCAGGTGAATCACATTATTGCGAACGAAAAGCTGCAGACGGTGGGATTCGAAGGTGAGCAGGTAAGCTGGGAAACGGCGAATGCGTGGTCGGGCAAACTGTGCGCCCGATTAGTGAGCGCCGTGCCGGACGTACTCCGGCAGGTGAAAACGGCGCAGGAGATAGCCTGCATCCGCGAAGCCTGTCGGATAGCCGACCTTAGCGCTGAACATATACGCCGCTTTATTCAACCTGGTCTCAGTGAGCGCGAAATTGCCGCTGAACTGGAGTGGTTTATGCGCACGCTCGGCGCAGACAAAGCCTCTTTTGACACCATTGTCGCCAGCGGCTGGCGCGGTGCGCTGCCACACGGCAAAGCCAGCGACAAACGTGTTGAGGCGGGTGAGTTTATCACGCTGGACTTTGGCGCACAGTATCAGGGCTATTGTTCGGATATGACGCGAACCTTTCGCATCCCCGATGCCAACCTGCCAGCGGAAGAAAGCGTGCTGTTTTCCGTGTATCAGATTGTCCTGGCGGCGCAGCGTGCAGCGGTGTTGGCTATTCGACCAGGGGCGCGTTGCAATGAGGTGGATGCCGCAGCCAGGCGGGTTATTACGCAGGCGGGCTATGGCGATGCATTTGGCCACAATACCGGACACGCTATTGGCATTGAGGTGCATGAAAACCCACGTTTTTCCCCTGATGACACAACGACTCTGGCGGCTGGCATGCTGCTCACCGTTGAGCCGGGTATTTATCTGCCGGGGCAGGGTGGAGTACGTATTGAGGATGTGGTGCTGGTTACGCCAGACGGCGGAGAGGTGCTCTACACCATGGCGAAAACATTGTTACACACGGGAGAGGCGTAATGGACTTATCGCTACTGAAAGCGCTGAGCGAGGCGGATGCGATCGCTTCTTCAGAACAAGAAGTGCGTCAGATCCTGCTTGAAGAGGCGGATCGTCTGCATAAAGAGGTGCGTTTTGATGGCCTGGGATCGGTGCTGATCCGTCTGAATGAATCAACCGGTCCGAAGGTGATGATCTGCGCGCATATGGATGAAGTGGGATTTATCGTACGCAGCATTTCCAGCGAAGGAGCGATCGATGTATTGCCGGTGGGAAATGTGCGTATGGCGGCCAGACAATTGCAGCCGGTGCGGATTACCACCCGTGAAGAGAGCAAAATTCCCGGTTTGCTTGATGGAGAGCGAAGCGGTAATGAGGTCAGCGCCCTGCGGGTAGACATTGGCGCGCGATCTTATGACGAGGTACTTCAGGCTGGCGTACGTCCTGGCGATCGCGTCACCTTTGACACAACTTTTCAGGTTTTGCCGCATCAGCGAGTCATGGGCAAAGCCTTTGATGACCGACTTGGATGTTATTTGCTGGTGGCGCTACTGCGCGAATGGCATGACGCAACTCTCCCTTGTGAGGTCTGGTTGGTAGCCAGTTCCAGTGAAGAAGTGGGACTGCGCGGAGGACAAACAGCAGCACGGGCAATTGCACCGGATGTGGCGATCGTGCTGGATACTGCCTGTTGGGCCAAAAACTTTGATTATGGTGCGGCCAACCATCGGCAGCCTGGTAAAGGCCCAATGCTGGTGTTAAGCGATAAATCGCTGATTGCACCACCAAAGCTGACGGCGTGGGTGGAAAGCGTGGCTGCTGATGCGGGGATTTCCTTGCAGCTCGACATGTTCAGTAACGGCGGCACCGACGGTGGGGCTGTGCACGTAAGCGGCACGGGGCTCCCTACGGTTGTCATGGGGCCCGCCACGCGGCATGGGCACTGCGCGGCATCGATTGCTGACTGTCGTGACATCATTCAGACCCAGCAGTTGTTGTCGGCTCTTATTTCACATCTTACGCGCGAAACCGTGGCTCATCTGACGGATTTCAGGTGCTGATTTCGCGCTAATCAGGAGTTGTTATGCTAACGATTCAATTTCTTTGCCCGTTACCCAATGGTCTGCATGCTCGTCCGGCGTGGGAGCTGAAAGAGCAGTGTAGCCAGTGGCAAAGTGAGGTGATATTTATTAACCATCGCCAGAATGCGAAGGCGGATGCGAAAAGCTCGTTGGCGCTGATTGGCACTGGGACGCTGTTTAACGACAGCTGCAGCTTAACCATCACCGGTCGCGATGAAGAACAGGCTCGGCGAGCGCTGGAGGAGTATCTCCAGCACCGGTTTATTGACAGCGATAGTGTTCAACCGACTCCGGAGGAACTGGCGGCACATCCGTTGCCTCGTTCGCTGATTCGTCTCAATCCAGACCTTCTTTATGGCACTGTGCTGGCAGGGGGCGTGGGGGCAGGTACGCTCACGCTTTGGCAGAGCGATAATCTGGAAAGCTATCGCGCTATTGCAGCGAGTGCGGAAGACAACACCCGGCTGGAACACAGTCTGGCGACGCTTGCCGAACAGCTCAATCAACAGCTGCGCGAGCGTGACGGCGAGAGTAAAACCATCCTCAGCGCGCATCTGTCTCTGATTCAGGACGACGAGTTTGCCGGGAATATTCGCCGCTTAATGCTGGAACAGCATCTGGGGCTGGGGGCCGCAATCGTCGCCAATATGGAACAGGTGTGCGATAAGCTGTTGGCCTCCGGTAGCGATTATCTGCGCGAGCGTGTCAGCGACATCCGTGATATCAGCGAACAGCTGCTGCACATCACCTGGCCTGAAAGACGCCCGCGTAATGCGCTGGTGCTGAATAAGCCGACGATTCTGGTCGCTGAGGATTTGACGCCCAGCCAGTTTTTAAGCCTCGATTTGCAGCATCTGTCTGGCATGATCCTGGAGAAAACAGGGCGTACCTCGCATACCCTGATTCTCGCTCGCGCATCCGCTATTCCGGTGCTTAGCGGCTTGCCGCTGGAGGCTATTAGCCGCTATGCAGGGCAGCCTGCGGTACTGGATGCTCGCTGTGGGGGACTGGCCATCAATCCGGACGATGCGGTTCGCGGCTATTACGCGATTGCGCAGAAGCTGGCCGATGAATGCCAGCGGCGGCAGGCGCTTGATGCCGCCCAGCCCGCGTTGACCAAAGATAATCAGCGTATTGATGTTGCGGCTAATATCGGCACCGCGCTCGAAGCGCCGGGTGCATTTGCCAATGGTGCGGAAGGGATTGGGCTGTTTCGTACTGAAATGCTGTTTATGGACCGCGACAGCGCTCCTGACGAGCAGGAACAGTTTGAAGCTTACCAGCAGGTTTTATTGGCCGCAGGCGACAAGCCGGTTATCTTTCGCACCATGGATATCGGTGGTGATAAGAATATCCGCTACCTCAATATTCCGCAGGAAGATAACCCGTTCCTCGGCTACCGTGCGGTGCGGATTTATCCGGAGTTTGCCGGACTGTTTCGTACCCAACTGCGTGCCATCCTACGTGCGGCGACCTTCGGTAACGCACAGCTGATGATCCCGATGGTGCACAGCCTTGACCAGATTTTGTGGGTAAAAAGCGAACTGCAAAAAGCGCTGGTGGCGCTGAAAGCGGACGGTTTACGTCATGCGCCGACAATCTCATTGGGGATTATGGTTGAAGTCCCTTCGGTGTGTTACATCATCGACCATTTCTGCGACGAGGTGGATTTCTTCAGTATTGGTTCAAACGACATGACCCAGTACCTGTACGCCGTCGATCGCAATAATCCACGCGTTTCACCGCTGTACAACCCGATTACGCCGTCGTTCCTGCGTATGTTGCAGCAAATTGTTCGCGTGGCGCACGAACGCGGTAAATGGGTGGGGATTTGTGGAGAACTGGGCGGCGAAGGACGCTATTTACCTTTGCTTCTGGGTTTAGGACTCGATGAGCTAAGTATGAGTAGTCCACGTATTCCGGCGGTAAAAAGTCAGCTTCGTCAACTGAACAGCCAGGCATGCCGCGAACTCGCTATGCAGGCCTGCGAGTGCCGTAGCGCTCAGGAGATTGAAGATCTGCTGAATCAGTTTGCACCGCAGAAAGATGTGCGTCCGCTGCTGGCGCTGGAGAATATCTTTGTTGGTGAGTCTCTGAGCAACAAAGAGCAGGTGATCCAGTTTCTGTGCGGTAATCTTGGGGTAAACGGACGCACTGAACATCCGTTTGAACTGGAAGAGGATGTCTGGCAGCGTGAAGAGATAGTTACCACTGCCGTCGGTTTTGGGGTGGCAATTCCGCACACGAAATCCCAGTGGATCCGCCATTCCAGCATCAGCATTGCCCGGCTTGCTCAGCCCGTTGACTGGCAGTCTGAGATGGGCGAGGTGGAACTGGTTATCATGCTGACGCTGGGTGCCGATGAAGGCATTAACCACGTGAAGGTCTTCTCGCAGCTGGCGCGTAAGCTGGTGAATAAGCAGTTCCGCCAGTCGTTGTTTGCCGCTGAAGATGCCGATGGTATTCTGGCGCTGCTGGAGGCGGAACTGACGTTTTAAGCTTCACTGAAAGAACGCTATCCAGCCTGTGGCGTTGTGGTTGCAGGCTGGGTAAACGCTACCGAAAAGTGAAATCATCAATGCGGTGCGTTGTGCCCTGGTAGTTTCCCGGCTCTTAACAGTTTCATCTCTTGCTTGCAGAGCAGAACCACCGCCTGGCGACCTTTAACACGGCGGGAGGTGAGGGCTCTTTTCACGGTCTGACGATCCGCACCTGATTCCAGCATTTGAAAACACATCAGGGAGAGTGCACGTCTGTTTTTCATCGCATATTCACTTTATCGAGTAAGCCAGTAGGATTTGGCTAAAGGCCGCTATTTTACAACGAAGCAAAGGGATATGACTAACAGCGTTGGTGTTGTCTCACTTAACGCGCTGACTGAAAGCGTGCGCCGTACTCTCCGGGCGTCAGGCCAAACTGACGTCGGAACAGGCGGCAGAAATAATCACTGTCCTGATATCCACACCGTTGTGCGACTTCGCTAATCGACAGATGGTATTTCTGTAAGATGATGCGCGCCTTCGCCATTCTGACCCACCGCAGATACTCGACGAACCCCATGGTGCCGTGCTGGGCAAACACTTTTGACAGGTGATTGGGTGTGATATTAAAAAACTGCGCCACGCTTTCCCGGGTCAGCGGTTGAGCATAGTTATCCTGTACCCAATTACACATACTGTGATAGAGAAATTCAGCGCGCGGACGCTCTGCGTCAGGGCGGGTATTGACCACACTACGACACAGATGCAGCAGGCTAAGCACCAGAGGCTGAATAATATCCTGGGCCTGAGGAGAGCGGCTTAAATGGGTTAATGCGGTGAGCATCGCCTCGCCTTCGCCGCGCTGCGGATGCGGTAGCTCAATACGGCGAACTGGACGTAACAGAGATGCGGTTCGGTTATCGTAAAAAGAGAGTCCCAGCCATGCCGGAGAAAACACCAGGCTTAGTAGCATTACGGGTTTATCGCTACCTGGCAGATTGGCCGCTTTCGCCGGGATAAACAGCATCTCTCCTTCTGGCAGACTATGCTGCTGTTTTTCCAGCCGGTTGCTGTATTCCCCACGTAGCACGATATCGAGGCGCGGGAGGTCAATACATAAACTACCGGTCGGTAGCGTGGTGGGCTGGGTTGCGAACCACACGCGCCCCAGACGCTGTGGGTTTAACACCAGGCCGCTGAACAGATCGGCGAAAAACTGTTGGTCTGCGGGTAGGCCTGGCTCTTTCATCGTTCTTTCTCTGCGCTATAAGTGCATTAACTGTCTGAACTCTTTCACTTTACTCCGACTAACAGGGATTTCAAATTCCAGATCCTTTAAACGCAGAATATAAGTGTTGTTAAACCAGGGTTCGATCTCGCGGATTTTATTCAGATTTACGCAGAACGAGCGGTGGCAGCGGAAGAAATGCGAAGCCGGCAGTTTGCTGCAAAATTCGCTGATGTTCATCGGCATGACATATGATTCTCGTCGCGTATAGACGAACGTCATCTTTTCATGCGCTTCAGCGTAATAGATGTCGTTGATTGGGGTCACGATGATCCGCTCATCTTTGATCAGATTGATCGTATCGTTTTCGCGGGTCACCGGACTTACAGGGGACGTTCCCGTTTGCTGTTGCTGCCAGGCGGCTTCCAGCTTTTGCAGCATGCTGACAATGCGTGATTCCTGGTACGGCTTCAGAATGTAGTCAAAAGCTTCCAGTTCGAAGGCTTCGACGGCGTGCTCTTTCCATGCGGTAATAAACACAATAAAGGGTTTATGCGCGAACTGGCTGATATTTTGTGCCAGCAATACGCCGTCCAGCGAGGGGATATTAATATCCAGAAAAATGGCGTCAACGCGGTTGTGCTGGAGATATTTCAGCACATCCAGACCGTCGTCAAACGTGCCGACAATTTCCATCTGGCTGTGCTCTTTTATCAGCCAGCTCAGTTCCTGTTGGGCCAGGAATTCATCTTCAACAATGATGACTTTCACGACTTCACTCCTGGTTAAAGCAATAATGTGGTTGGCGCGGCAGCGGGCGAGTGCACATTAGGTACATAAAAGGCAATCTCTGTGCCTGGCTCCAGACGGCGGATATGTAATCCCTCACCGTAGAGCAGCTTAACGCGATGGTGCACATTCAACAGACCAATTTTATTGCCCGGCATTTCATTGGACTCGACCCGTTCAATCACCTTTGGGTCGATACCGTGACCCGTATCTCGCACGGCAATCCGTACCCGGTTACCGCACTCCGCAACGCTGATGGTGACCACGCCTTTCCCTTTGCAGGGCTGGATCCCATGGACGATAGCGTTCTCTACCAACGGCTGAATCAGCAGGCTGGGAATAAAACAGCTTACCTCTTCATCGATATCATAAATAACCGTCAGCTTGTCGCCAAAGCGGGCCTGTTCGATGGTGATGTAATCCTTGATTTGATACAGCTCTTTCTTGATGTCGATCTGCTCATCGTCTTTTAATTCAATATTATAGCGAAGATAGCGCGACAAATTAAAAATGAGCTGACGTGCGGTGTCCGGGTTAAGCCGCACCGACGATGAAATCGCGTTCAGAGCGTTAAACAGAAAATGGGGATTTATTTTGCTTTGTAGCGCGCGTAGCTCTGCCTTATTTGCCATTTCTCGTAGTTGCTCTGCGCGGGAGACTTCAAGCTGAGTGGAGATGATCTGCGACAGACCGATCGCCATTTCCTGTAACGAGGAAGTGATTTGATGAGCGTGACAGTAGTAGATCTTCAGCGTGCCGGTCACGACGCCTTTCTCCCAAAGCGGGATCACCAACATAGAGTGAATTTCCGGGGTGCGATGCGCTTCATCATTGTTTTTTATGATGATTTTACCGTGATTTATGGCTTCCTGCGTGGTGGGGCTGACGAAGTCATCGTTATCGCGGTAGTTGATCTCCCCGACGCCAACATAGGCCAGAACGTGCTGGGTATTGGTGATGGCAACCGCGTCAGCGTGGATATCGTGGCGAATAATTTCGCACACCTGACGTAACGACTCGCTGTTGACCTGGCGAAAGAGCGGCAGCGTTTTGTTGGCGATATCCAGCGCCAGCTTGGCCTGTTTTGCAGCGCTGGCTTCTTTCTCACCTTCAACGCTTTGTACCAGCATCACAATAAAGCCAATACAGACGCTGCCGAGGATCATTGGGATACCGATTTTTGAGACAATATCCAACCCCAGTTCGGTGGTGGGCGCCCAGGCGACGACGAGGATCATGGTCAGTGATTCGCACAGCATTCCGCCTAAAATACCCGCGCGCCAGTGCTGCGCTTTGGGGATCTTACGGTTGATCCACCCGGCAATGCAGCCAGCCAGAATGCTGGTAATAAAGCAGGGTAGGGCAGTTACGCCGCCAATATCGATCAGGTAACGGTGGGTGCCGGCGATCAGCCCCGTAATAATGCCAACCCATGGACCGAACAGTATCCCTCCTGACATGACCGCGATAATACGCACGTTGACCAGAGAACCTTCTACCGGTACGCCTGACCAGGTACTGAACAGGGCAAACATGGAGAAAATCGCGGTAACGGCGAGCAGCTCTTTTGGGGAGTGGGCTGACTTATGCAACAGTTCGCGAAACAGGCGGATACGAATCAGGAAAAACAGACAGAACAGCATCAGTGCTGCCCGGTCAAATACCGCCAGCAGCATGTTGAATATTTCGTGCACGGGTGACTCTTGCGCAAGGGTTAAACCACTATGATAGGTAACCTGAGGCAGGATGACCAGCATCCCCGCAGCTCAGAGCTAATGGGGAAAGACCATAATATTAAAAGGGGATTGTTGCATGATTGTTGTATTTACAATACCTGTCCTGTCAGCGCTGCATTCAAGGTAATGTATTTAACAACAAAATGTTAAATGATGGTAACTTTAAGCGGATTGTGAAAATGAATATTTCCTCATTTCACTATGCTGTTCCTCTTTTTTGTCAGGAAAAAATATTTTGTTTTGCCTCTCGACAGAAGGAAATTATTCAGGCTATTTTCTAAACGTGCCACCATCGTGGCAGCGTCGCTCGGACGGTCCGGGCGCTAACGTTAATCTGAGGATATTATGGCTGACTCCCGCCCCGAACGTCGCTTTACGCGTATTGATCGCCTTCCCCCGTACGTTTTTAACATCACGGCTGAACTGAAGATGGCTGCGCGTCGGCGCGGCGAAGATATTATCGACTTCAGCATGGGGAACCCGGATGGGGCCACGCCTCCTCACATTGTCGAAAAACTGTGTACCGTGGCGCAGCGCCCGGATACTCACGGTTACTCCACCTCTCGCGGCATTCCGCGTTTGCGTCGGGCGATTTCCCGCTGGTACCAGGAACGCTATGACGTTGAGATCGATCCTGAATCCGAAGCCATTGTGACCATCGGTTCCAAAGAGGGGCTGGCGCACCTGATGCTGGCAACGCTCGATCACGGTGATACGGTCCTCGTGCCTAACCCAAGTTATCCCATCCATATCTACGGCGCGGTGATTGCCGGCGCGCAGGTGCGTTCAGTGCCGCTGGTTGAAGGTGTCGACTTCTTTAATGAGCTGGAACGCGCAATACGCGAAAGCTACCCGAAGCCGAAGATGATGATCTTAGGTTTCCCATCCAACCCGACCGCGCAGTGCGTCGAGCTGGAATTCTTTGAGAAAGTGGTGGCCCTGGCTAAACGCTACGACGTGCTGGTGGTTCACGACCTGGCCTACGCTGATATTGTTTATGACGGCTGGAAAGCGCCATCGATTATGCAGGTACCCGGCGCTCGCGACGTCGCAGTTGAATTTTTCACCCTGTCGAAAAGCTACAACATGGCGGGATGGCGTATCGGATTTATGGTGGGCAACAAAACGCTGGTGAACGCGCTGGCGCGAATCAAGAGCTATCACGATTACGGAACCTTTACACCGTTGCAAGTTGCGGCTATCGCCGCACTGGAAGGCGATCAGCAGTGTGTGCGGGATATCGCTGAGCAATATAAACGTCGTCGTGATGTGCTGGTCAAAGGACTGCATGAAGCTGGCTGGATGGTCGAGATGCCAAAAGCCTCGATGTACGTATGGGCGAAAATTCCAGATCAATACGCCGGGATGGGGTCACTTGAGTTTGCCAAGAAACTGCTGAACGAAGCGAAGGTATGCGTTTCGCCGGGGATTGGGTTTGGTGATTATGGTGATACGCATGTGCGTTTTGCGTTGATTGAAAACCGTGACCGTACTCGCCAGGCTATTCGTGGCATCAAGGCGATGTTCCGTGCAGATGGCCTGTTACCGACCAGTGCAAAATCGATTTCTGAAAGTACCGACTGACGAATGTTCCCCCAAAATGCAAACAGGAGCCTGATGGCTCCTGTTTTTTTGCTGCGTCTTTTAATTTAGATCATCAGGGCGAAAGTACCGGCCCAAACGATGACCATAAAAGAAATGCCCATAAAGAAATATTTCACTTTTCATCTCTCCGCGTACCTGGGGTACGTCTAAATGAACATATGCTTACCTGACAGAGAGCTGATGCACACGCGAACGAAAGGGAGAATACCCCTCATTTGCTTGGCTGCATCACCTCAGAATTCTGAGCTTTAATGCTCCAGACGGCGCTAATGTACGCCTAAAAATGAGGCGAGACAAGAGGCATTTTTTTATTTAATTTTAATAACTTACAACTGTCGTGATTCGGCGACAGTTTGATTTCTGCCGGTAATAAATTGCTATTGAGCGACGGAATGGTTACTCGGAGAATTCTCATATCGCCATGGTGTTAATGCGGTTAATTTTTCGCAGAATGAGATAATGAAAAGGTTAAAAATGACCAGATTAATGATGTTAGCACTCGTTTTTACGCCATTGACCTCGATGGCGGCCTCACCGTTGGCGTTTAATTTCAGCTGCGCAAGTATTGGTGGTGTGAATAGTGATGGTAAAGGCAATGTTTGGATTGATGGCACGAAGGCGACGGTGAAGGCCTTCAATGAAAATTACTGGGAAGCAAAGAGCGGTAACAATACCGTTTCTATCTCCCGTAAAGATGACGGGAATCCGGATGTTTCCTGGAGCGGGCCTAATCGAAAGCATGGCGTTTGCCTGCCCGAGGACAATACCGACTTTTCCGGGGCCAAAAAATCGACCAGCACTGGACCCTCTTTTTCCTGCGCTGCGGTAGAAAAAGGCAGTATCGAAGAGATTATCTGCCAGAGCCCTTCGCTCTCAGAAATGGATTTGGCGTTAAACGGGGCCTACAAGCAGGCGCTGGTTAAATCAAGCAATAACCCGACGCTGAAAGCAGAGCAACGCGGCTGGGTGAAGGGGCGTAATGAGTGTTGGAAGGAACAGGATAAATCAGCCTGCATCGCCCGCAACTACAGCGAGCGAATGGCTGAACTTCACAGCAAATGGGGCGTTAAGTAATTCAACCGCAGAAAAAAGAAAGGCCTTACGGCCTTTCTTTTTAGATATACAACGAAGCTTCACCCATCGGGCGAGTTTTGAAGCGGCGGTGGATCCAGAGATACTGCTCGGGTGCACGCATGATCTCTTTTTCGATAATTTTGTTCATATACGCCGCAGCCTGGCTTTCATCTGCCGGGTAACCTTCCATTTCTGGGGTGATGAACAGGCGGTAACCGGAGTTATCTGCTTTTCTCACCATGGTTACGGTCAGCATTGCTGCGCCGGATAACCGTGACAGTACGTAGGTACCGTTGGTGGTCGCCACGTCTTTGACTGCGAAGAAGGGGGCGAATGAACTCCCTTTACGCCCGTAGTCCTGATCGGGAGCAAACCATACTGCCTCACCTTTTTTTAGGGCGCCGACAATACCACGCAGATTATTTCTGCCGATCATCGCCTTGTTGGAACGCATACGACCGCGGGTTTGGATCCACTCCATCAACTTATTATTGTGCGGACGATAGGTTGCCATCATTGGCTGGCAAAGCCCCATTACGCGACCACCCAACTCGAGCGACATAAAGTGTACGCCAACGACCATCACGCCACGGTTTTGCATCTGAGCGCGCTTCAGGTTGTCCAGCCCTTCTACATCAAACCATTTACGCACCCGACGGTCCGGCCAGAACCAGGCCATACCTGTTTCAAGCAGTCCCATGCCGAGCGAACGAAAGTTCTCATCGACCAGTTTGTCTCTTTCTTCCTGCGACAGATTTGGGAAACAGAGCTCGAGATTTTTACGTGCAATAGATTCACGGCGTTTTAAAAATGGACGAGCCAGCGTTCCTGTACGGGTACCAAGAAAACACAATACGGGATAGGGAAGCTGTACCAGTAACCAGAGCACACCAACACCAAACCATGTGAGCCAGTAGCGCGGATGCAAAAACGCGCGTGAAAATTTACATTGGGGGAACATAAGCACCTGTTGTTGATACGAAATAGATGTATCGCGAAGATTCTTTGCCTGTCGCTTTACACTCTGCACTGATCGTTAGGCCGCCATGAACGACATTGGTTCCTGTAAAGAGTGTAAAACTGAGTCAGGACAAAACCACGAGGGGGCATGAATGATCGGACGCACAATGTACACCCGAAAATTAATGTCAGCCAGAAATAATTACTCAAGATTCGTAAATGTTTTTAGGGCGATTAAGGGCAAAATTTCGCCTATATATAATTCGTTGTTTTTATGATGATTAAATAAACGACGGAGAAACAGTGTAATAGTCAGCGATTGAATGATTATTGTGAATAAAATGTTGCTCAAATTGCATGTGGATAGGAATTGTCTTAGAATATAAAGTTAAGGGAGTGTAAGGACTTACGTTAAGTTTACGGCAGACAGGAGGTATCGCTATGCTCTATTTCTGGATCTTTCTCATACTGAGCATTCTGTGCGTCAGTTGCTATATCTGGCAGGTTATAGGCGCTGCGGCGTCAATTAGCGCTTTTCTCAGCATGGCCATCCTTACGGCATTAATTTACGTTTTTACTATGCGGCTGACCAATGGTGACGAAATGGTAACTGGATTATTCCTGTTTCTTGCCCCGGCATGTGGTTTGATCATTCGCTTTATGGTCGCAGACGGTAAGCAATAATTAGGAATGTTACGTTTAGCAATAAATTATCACCTTGAGTTATTTATTATTTATCTGAGTTTATTGAAGTGCCAGCATCGCTGGCACTTTGTTGTGAGAGCGAAATGAATTACCGGGCATCCGCCAACTGGAGTGATGCTTCCTCTTGCTGAGCATTTTTTCGCTGTTGCTCAAGTTCCAGCGCACCGCGATGAGAGAGGTAGCAGAACAGGATGCAGCACACAATCCCCCCCATCAGCAGATAGAAGCCGCCGTGCCATCCCATTTTGTCGACCATTACGCCAAACAGACTGGTTCCCAGCGATGCGCCAAAAATGTAGCTCATGAATCCGCGTAGTCCTACTGCAGAACCTACTGCGAAGCTGGGAACGATTTCCATCGTCTGAACAGAAGCGAGGAACTGTGGAACATAGATCAGGCAACCCACAATGGCGGCAAAAATAGTGACCATCAACAGGGATTCACTTTTCCAGTAGCCGATCAAACAGACAAAAATCAGCGCCATACAAATCATGGCCAGCGGCATGCGACGGCCTTTAAACAGTTTATCGGTAAGCCAGCCCGCCAGTAATGTTGAAGGGATTGCCGCCCATTCAAAAAACAGAAAAGCGATGCTCATTTGCTCTTTCGAGAAATGTTTTTCGGTTAACAGATAAATAGGTAACCAGCTAATCATGCCAAAACGCACCATATAGACGAAGACATCTACCAGTGAAACATACCAGGCATTCTTATTGCGCAGCACATAGGTGCAGAAAATCTGGAAGGCACTCATATTTTCTGGTGCCTGGACAGCGTGTCGGGAATTTAATACGACTTTTTCTTCCGGCATCATTTGTTCCAGAGCCGGTAAGCCTTCCTGGCGCGGTGAACCTTTCCCCAGCATCAGCACAATAAAAGCAAACAGTACGGCAACACCGGCCGGGACAATATAGCTGGCGCTTTGCCAGTGCTCGCTCCCTAAAATGGCAAAGGCGGCACCAACAATCGGCGCGACAATACCACCACCAACGTTGTGAGAAATATTCCAGAATGCGCCGACGCGTCCACGTTCTTTACGCGGAAACCAGTTGGCGATGGTAATAAATGAAGGGCCAACGCCCATTCCCTGGAACAAGCCATTGAAAACGACCAGAGCGGCAAAAATCCAGAATCCGGTACTGAATCCTAAACCGACGTTTACGATGGCGCACAGAACCAGGCCGCATGCCATAAAGACCTTAGGGCTGGCCTTGTCTGCCAGACTACTCATGATGCCTTTACTGATCCCATAGGCAATAAGCATGCAGCTGCTGAGTAGACCAATTTGCGTGGCACTGAGATCCAGATGCTCCTTCAGGTACGGTGTTGAGAGCGTGAAGTTATTGCGCACAATATAGTACGCGAGATAGCCAAGAAATACGCTGAGTAATGCCTGAATGCGGTATCGGCCATAAGTTTCCTGAACTTTCTCCGCCGGGACTTTATTTGCCGCTGGCCCTGCCTTAAATATTGATAACATATCATCACCTAAATTTATATTGATGTGAATATCAGGATTTTTCGCAGTGAAGAGTGAAATAGACGGCAGAGAAACTCAAGTTGATGAAATGAGTCACTATTGACACAATTTGTGGATTGCGTGGATGATTTTGACTCTTTTTAAATAGTGAGTTTTCAATTCTATTCTTTTACGGACGCTTTTATCCTCGGCGTGTGCGGATATTAACAAATTCAGACTGCGTTTTCGGGTATTCTTTACCGATGCCGTCACTTTCCGTTTGGTTATTCTACGAATAACCTTATTCTTCCCTCTGATGGTGATAAACGGGTAAGTTTTGTCTCAATATTATTTTTTGCACATGTTGGTATTTATGAACGGGATCACAAACAGACTTTTGGGCTGGGGGCGTTGTTGGGCGATCTCGCTCTGTTTTATGGCGCTGTCGGTGAGTTGCCTGGCGCAGGGTAAAGAGCTGGTAATGGCAACAACCTTTTCACCGGGGGCAACGGCCTGGATTATTCAGCGTTGGCAGACGGAACCGGGGTCGGTGATGATTCGCACATTAAACCGGACCAGTAGCTCGCTGGAACAGCTGCTGGATACCGCGAATGCGGAAAATGTTGATCTGATTTTGACCTCATCCCCTATGCTGTTGCAGCATCTGCAGGAGCATCAGAAGCTGGCGCCCTTCGACAATGCGTTGCCGGAAAGCCAGCGCCTGGTGCCAGAATCCATCCGTTCGACCTCCGTTGCCGTGGCGATATCTGGTTTTGGGCTGCTGATTAATCGTTCTGCGCTGGCGGCACGACATCTGTCACCTCCTTCCGACTGGGGGGATTTAACCCTGCCCAAATACCAGAATGCGCTGTTGATGAGTAGCCCATCGCGTTCGGATACTAACCATCTAATGGTTGAGTCATTGCTACAGCAAAAAGGGTGGCAAGAGGGCTGGGCGACCCTGCTGGCGAGTGCCGGGAATCTGGTGACGATTTCATCCCGCAGTTTTGGCGTAGCCGACAAAATTAAGAGTGGCCTGGGCGTGGCGGGACCGGTCATTGATAATTACGCCAACTTGTTGCTTAACGATCCTCACCTGGCTTTTACCTATTTCCCACGCTCGGCGGTATCGCCAACCTATGTGGCTGTTCTCAGGAACAGCCAGCATCCCAATGAAGCGCGTCGTTTTATCCGCTATTTGTTAAGCCCGGAGGGACAGCGGATCCTTGCGGATGCGAATACGGGGAAATATCCGGTAACACAGCTCGCATCTGATAATCCCCGCGCTGCTCAGCAGGCTATTTTAATGAACCAGCCTCCGCTTAATTATCGGCTGATCCTTAAGCGACAACAGTTAGTGCAGCGAATGTTTGATACCGCCATCAGTTTTCGTCTTGCGCAACTGAAGGACGCATGGCGGGCACTGTACAGTGCGGAAGCGCGCCTGAAACGCCCGCTACCCGAAATCAGAGCCTTACTGACCAGCGTTCCGATAGATGCCAAAAGTAGTGAAGATGAAGCCTGGCTTGCGCAGTTTGATAATAAAAGCGTTGCCGAACAGCAGATGATGGAGTGGCAACTCTGGTTTCTTAAAAACCAACGTCGGGCGATATCAAAACTGGAAGAATTAAAATGAAAGGTGGATCGATACTGCAACGCCTTCGCCAACTCAGCATCAGCAGCAGCCTGCGGGGAGCCTTTCTGACGGGCGCATTACTGACGTTGAGCGTAAGCTGCGTCAGTTTGTACTCATGGCATGAGCAGAGCTCGCAGATACGCTATTCACTTGATGATTACTTCCCGCGCGTGCATTCCGCTTTTTTGATTGAAGGGAATCTTAACCTGGTTGTGGACCAGCTTAATGAATTCCTGCTCGCTCCCAATACGACGGTAAGGCTGCAACTGCGCAATCAGATAATCTCGCATCTGGATAAAATTGAAGTGCTGAGCCGGGGGTTGCAACCAGCAGAACAGCAGCAGCTGGCGGTGATTTTGCAAGACAGCCGGGCGCTGATGGCGGAACTGGACCGGGTGCTCTACAACATGTTCCTTGTTCGCGAAAAAGTGAGTGAACTTTCCGCGCGCGTTGATTGGCTACATGATGATTTTACTACCGAGCTGAATTCACTGGTGCAGGATTTTACCTGGCAGCAGGGGACGTTGCTGGATCAAATCGAGGCCAAAAATGGTGATGCGGCGCTGTATCTCAAACGTGCCCGGGAGGTGCAAAACGAGCAGCAGCAGGTCTATACCCTGGCGAGAATTGAAAACCAGATCGTTGATGATTTACGCGACAGACTCAATGAACTGAAATCGGGTAGCGACGATGGCATGCTGGTGGAGAATCACATCCGCTACCTGGAAAATCTGAAGAAAACGGCGGATGAAAATATCCGTACCCTAGATGACTGGCCCAGCACTATCACACTGCGACAAACAATCGATGAGCTGCTGGAAATCGGGATGATGAAAAATAAAATGCCCGATACCATGCGAGATTATGTCGCAGCGCAAAAAGCGCTGGTTGATGCCAGCCATGCCAGAGAGGCTACGCTTGGGCGCTTTCGAACACTGCTGGAAGCGCAACTGGGGAGTAGCCATCAGCAAATGCAGACGTTTAACCAGCGGCTGGAACAAATTGTTCGCGTCAGCGGTGGACTTATCCTGCTGGCGACGCTGCTGGCGCTACTTCTCGCCTGGGGGCTTAATCACTACTTCATTCGCTCGCGTCTGGTGAAGCGTTTTACTGCGCTCAACCAGGCCGTGGTGCAAATTGGTCTTGGCAGAACGGATGCCTCTATCCCGGTATATGGACGCGATGAACTGGGGCGTATCGCAGGCTTGCTGCGCCATACTCTGGGTCAGTTGAGTGCGCAAAAAAATCAGCTGGAGCAGGAAGTGACCGAGCGTAAAGAGATTGAATCCGATCTTCGTGCAACGCAGGATGAGCTGATCCAGACGGCAAAACTGGCGGTGGTCGGCCAGACTATGACCACTCTGGCGCACGAGATTAATCAACCGCTGAATGCGCTGTCGATGTACCTGTTTACGGCGGGGAGGGCAATTGAACAGAGGCAATCCGCTCAGGCCAGAAGCACATTAACCAAGGCGGAGGGGCTGATTACTCGCATCGATGCCATTATCCGTTCACTGCGTCAGTTTGCGCGCCGGGCCGAGCCTGGCACGCCTCTGCATCCGGTCGATCTCCGACAAACGTTCAACGCTGCCTGGGAACTGTTGTCTATGCGGCATAAGCCACAGCAGAGTACGCTGACACTCCCCGACCGAAGCGTGTGGGTGGCCGGTGACGAAGTGCGTATTCAGCAGGTGCTGGTAAACGTCCTGGCAAATGCGCTGGATGCCTGTCCAGTTGCGGCGAAGATAGAGGTTCATTGGCAGACCGAAGACAGCCGGTTGTGTGTATTTATCAGCGATAACGGCCCCGGCTGGCCTGGGGCATTATTACCATCACTGTTAAAACCGTTTACCACCAGTAAGGATGTTGGCCTCGGTATTGGCTTATCGATTTGTGTATCGTTAATGATGCAAATGAACGGCGAACTGCGCCTGGCGTCGACACCAGGGCGCAATGCCTGCGTCGTTCTGCAATTTAATCTGACGGATGTAAACGATGTTGAGTGATGAATATTCTGTTCTGCTTATTGATGATGATGCCGATGTTCTCGATGCTTACACCCTGTTGCTTGAACAGGAGGGATATCATGTATTCGCATGCAGTAACCCTTTTGATGCCCGAAATTGGCTGCAGGCCGACTGGCCAGGGATTGTCCTGAGCGACGTGTGTATGCCTGGCTGTAATGGAATCGACCTGATGACGTTGTTTCATCAGGATGACAATCAGCTTCCGATCCTGTTGATCACCGGACATGGCGATGTCCCGATGGCGGTGGAGGCGGTGAAGAAAGGCGCGTGGGACTTTCTGCAAAAACCGGTTGATCCTGGCAAACTGCTGGTGTTGGTAGAGGATGCGTTGCGTCAGAGAAAATCAGTGATTGCACGTCGTCACTATTGCCAGCAAAAGCTCCAGGTTGAACTGGTCGGCTACAGTGACTGGGTTAATCAGTACCGCCAGCGCTTACGGCAACTGGCGGAAACGGATATTGCCGTCTGGTTTTATGGTGAGCCAGGAACGGGGCGTATGACCGGATCCCGTTATTTGCATCAGCTTGGGCGCAGCGCTGAAGGACCGTTTATCCGCGGGGAATTGACGTTAGAGAATGCGGTGCAATTCAATGACCTTATTGCCCAAGCGCAAGGGGGAACACTGGTTCTGAGCCATATTGAGTGCCTGACGCGCGAACAGCAGCACCAGCTGGTGCATCTGCAAAGCCAGGAGCGACGTCCGTTTCGCTTAATTGGCATTGGCGCCACTTCGTTGGTGGAACTGGCGGCAACCAACCAGATTGTGGCCGAACTTTATTACTGTTTCGCAATGACGCAAATCGGCTGCCAACCGCTGTCTCAGCGCCCGGATGATATTGAGCCGCTGTTTCGCCATTATCTGCAGAAAGCCTGTCTGCGCCTGAATCATCCAGTGCCCGAGGTTGACGGGGAATTACTAAAAGGAATGCGGCGACGCGTTTGGTTAAGCAATGTTCGGGAGCTGGCCAATGCCGCCGAACTTTTTGCCGTGGGGTTATTGCCACTGGCTGAAACCGCGAATCCACAGCTGTATTTGCCTGAACCGACACCGCTCGATCGTCGGGTTGACGAGTACGAGCGACAGATCATCACCGAAGCGCTTAATATTCATCAGGGCCGTATTAATGAAGTGGCGGAGTATTTACAAATTCCGCGTAAGAAACTGTATTTGCGCATGAGAAAATACGGACTGAGCAAGGAACACTATAAGTTTTAGCAGATGGCGTGTGGGGAAGAAGAGAGGTTGACGGTATTTCGGTGGCGGCGCTAGCGTTCACCGAAATACGCGACGAAACTCTGGGTGATTATCAGGGGGGTCTTACCACATCAAATCATCAGGAATGACAAAATCAGCATACGGATCGTCTTCGTCCTTCGCTTCCTGGCTCAGTTCGCAATTTAGAACAATATAGCTTGCATCGCGCTGGGCAATCTTGTCGGCGACAACAGCCGGGATAATGGCGTATTCGCTCTCGCTGCTGCTTTCAGCTGTCAGGCGGGCAATGGCCAGACGGCCCTTGATCAACTGAGACTGGGTTACCTTATCAACATAAACTTTTTTGATCAGGTTATTGTCAGTGAAGTTGTAACCAATATCGCCACGGGAAATGGTGATTTTGTTCATCTCAATCAGTTGCTTGATCTGCGCTTTGTATTCTTTAGACAATGCGGCCTGCTTCTGCTGTTCGCTGAGCTGCTTATCACGCTCAACCTGTGCTTTTTTATTTTCTTCAACTGCTTCTCTGGCTTCACGAGCCTGAACGCGCGATTTTTTCGCCGTTCTCTGCACTTTCGCCACTTTTTTGCTGCTGACCAGACCCGCTTTAAGCATCTGTTCTTGTAGGGTAAGTTTAGTCATTATCGCTTCTAATCCAAAAAAATCGTTGTAAGGATTATAACCTTAACGTTCGGCGGTATGCCAGAATGCGTAAGCGTTACCCGGACAGCTGACATTTATCCCGCAGATCATTTTATTTGCAAGATGAGAGGTAGTCTCCTGGCGCAGTTCCCATAACGCGTTTGAATGCCTGATAGAATCCAGACAATGATTCATACCCGACGCTGCTGTAAATATCCTCTGTTTTTATACCCCTTCTGAGCAGGTTTAATGACACATAAATTCTTAATTTGCTTAACACCAGATTCGGTGTATAGCTTGTCGCTTTCGATATGCGACGAATGAATGTTGAACGTGACATATAAGCGAAACGGGCCATATCATCCAGTGACCATGAATACTGTGGGTTTTTAATTATAGCAATGATTAATTTTGCTAACGGCTCATCATTAGCTGCGTTCAGAAGATTTATGTCAATATCATATAAGGAAGTAGACTCACTAACCACATAGTGCAAAATAGCATCGGTCAGATGAGCAATAATGCAATTATTTTCATCGGCGGAGGCATTTACTTCTGTCAGTAGTAATTCAAATAACGAATGTATTTTGTTACTGACGTCGTCCTTTTGCTTAATCAGAAAAATATCTGGAAGTAAGGCAAAACGCAATTGACTGGCAATAGAGTTAGGTTGGATAAAACCACATAGAAGATCGGTGGAGTCGGTAGATAAATCTTCGATTTTACTCATCTGTTTGCGGGGTAAGTCATCAATACTTTTATCTGGAGATGAGGTGAGGTAAAAAGGGAAATTATTAAAAAAGAAGAGAATATCTCCCTTTTCCAGCATGATGCGCGGCTGTTGGTTGAACAAATCCAGCCAGCATTCCCCGCCCAAAACGATATGAAAACTCGGTTCACCATAGGAGTATGTTGATGCTTTCCATTCGCTACAATATCTGCCGAGGTGGAAGACGGATGTTTTCGCTTCACCTCTTTTCAGTAACCAGCCTGAAGTATTCATATATTCCCCAATATTGTCACTAATGGACTGATTTTGAGACGATGATGTATAGATAGTTTCGTTAAGTAACTATAAGATTTGTTAATCAAATGACGTATTGCAGGAGAGGGTAGTGTTTCTGGTATTTACTAAAGATATTATTTTGCTACAGGCTATTTATCACCTTATCAAAAAAGATGTTATTGTCCATATTCAGCATACAGAAGACTTTTGTACTATTGAAGAGCTTAATGCAAAAGTGATAATTGATACGTTCAATAACAACATTTTCTATACCAGTATAGCTTATCAACTGGAGAGGATTCAACCTGCTAAGGTTTTCATTCTTTCGCCATTCAGGATCAAAAGATGCTTCGGGGATATTCCTGTCGTTTTTATCAATCGAAACGTTTCGCTGTGTAATTTTATTACTTTGCTGAATTGCGATGGAAACTATGATATTTCTCCAGAATTATCAATTTCTCGTCGGCAGCATCAAATTCTTACCTGTATTCTGCAGCAAAAATCCTGTTACTCGATTGCTGAGGAAATGCATATCTCATTGAAGACTTATTATTGTCATAAGTACAATATAATGTTGTTGCTGAAACTCAGGAAAATGAGTGATTTAGTACGGCATCAAATTTCATGCTATCTACAATAACCAGATGTAGGATGTCTCGTTTCGACATTAGGATTAAATTGTTAAAGTGCTGAAGAGGCAAGTATTGTATAGCATAGCTTTCAATACCTGTATCTTTCAAAGTTATAGTTTAATCCTATTCTTAAAAATAAAGAACAAACACAATAATAAATCAAGTGATTATTTTATGTGGTCTAATGTCACTCCACAGAAACCTCTTTAATAGCAGGGTTTTCTTTAAGTAAAGAAATTACCTGAATCACAGTGGTTGCTTCTGTAACCTCTAAATCTGCCATTAGAATATGGCAATTGGTTGCATCATTAGCCAATGAACGCAATTGCATGCGATATCCCTGTTCAGTCATCCAGGCCAGGACAGATTGTGCTGTACCAGCCGCAATGCGTATGCGTAGTTGCAAATGGTGATTCAAAAAGCGGTAGGTAAGCTGACGGAAGAATTCCAGTACGATGAGCGCCATAACCGCGCCAACAATACCAACTTCATACATTCCGCTGCCTATGACCAGGCCAATTGCTGCAGTGACCCACACATCCGCAGCTGTTGTTAATCCTCTGATAGTCTGTTTTTGAACCAGAATATTTCCTGCGCCAAGAAATCCAACGCCGGTGACAACCTGGGCTGCTACTCTGCTGGGATCTAATCCAATATGACCATGCCCTATAACATCATAGAAACCGTATTTAGAAACGATCATGAACATGGCGCTACCGATACCAATCAATATATGAGTTCGTACACCAGCTTCTTTGGCGCGTATTTGACGCTCAAGACCAATTACGCCACCTAATAAAGCTGCTAGCATTAGACGTAGAAGAAATTCTTCATTCATAATGAGTGTCTCCTCTATCTGGAATCAGTTGAGGGGTAATTGTCGTAACCCCTAATCCAGTAATAACTTACCGAACATAACCAACAAATAACAAAGATCCCGATAATCCAAAATCCCATATCGGTGAGGTTATCACTGAGTATCGCGATGCCATTCCATAGCCATCCAGATAAGTTCATTTTATCTCTAATCAATCCTAAAGCTTGTACGCTACCAATAAAAGCAGCGATAACAACTGATATTCCAGTAATAGTCATATTATAGTATAGCTTCTTTAATGGCTTTGATAATGCCCAGCCATAGGCTCCAGTCATTAAATAATTATCAAGCGTATCCACTAAAATCATTGCTGAGGAAAATAATATTGGAAATACCATAATATTCCAAATGTTGATTCCATTTGTTGCCGTGATCGCGCTGATGCTTAATACTCCAATTTCCGTAGCAGTGTCAAATCCCAAACCAAAAAGCAATCCTATCCAATACATTTGTTTACTGCTGTTGATCAAGTTAAATAACTTGCCAAATAATCGAGATAAAACGCCATGGTTTATATTTTCTTGCGCCTCTTGTTCTGAAAATGAACCTTTCGTATGGATGACACGAAATTTTTTGTAGATTGAAATAAATATTGTGAAGTTTAGAAAGGCGAATAAAAGCAGGAACAAGGTTGATACGATAGTGCCGATAAGTCCGCCTGTTTCTCTAAATTTCTCGAGTGAGTCAGAATAAGTCATCGCAGTTACCACAATAACGACTGATGCGAGTATCACGATAGTGGAATGACCTAAGGAAAAGTAAGTTCCTACGGCGATTGGTTTTTTACCTTGCTGCATAAGTTTGCGCGTTACATTATCGATAGCAACAATATGGTCGGCATCAACCGCATGTCTCAAACCGAAACTATAAGCCAGTATAGCCATTCCCATAAGAAAGGTACTATCTTTAAATACTAAAAATGCCCAACACCAGGATAATAAGTTAATAATAATTAAACTTAGTAGCAAGAGTTGCGCTGGAGTAAAGATTTTAAATACTTTCATATTCACCACCTTATTATTATTAATGACGATGTTCTGGCATAAATTCTTTGTTTGGTACCAGAAATAACCATGAGGAAATAACAAATGGCATGGTTAATGTCGGTATGCCTAAAGGCATTAAAAGTACATTCATTGCGGCCTGGATAAAAACTGTAAAAATAATCCCTGAAATGGTGTAAATAAAAACTCGCCAGCCTGGATGATTAAACACAGTCCCAAGTGCGACGGATGTCAAAACGGCACTAAAAGCATACAACCCTGCAGCAATGTCATGGGGATTGGCGCCCAGATAACAGGCAAGTAGTGTCGCGATGAAAGAACCGACGATGGCATAGCAGGCGCATACGACAGATTCTGCCGCCAGACCGGCAATAAAGAAAAAACTTGCCAGGACCCCAGGGAATAAAAATACCTGCGAGATCCCATGTAAAGTACTGTTGATGAAAAAGCTGAGTGAGTAACTACTTTGAGTTGACGGTATATAATGCTGGGGCAGATCAGGGGAGGGCAGTCCTGAGCCATAAATATTATGAAAAGCATAGCTGGCAAGTAGGATTACCCAGGTTGTCAGAACAAAGGGTGCTGTTAACGCCGCAACTTTCCATGTTTTCAATATATCAGCAATGCATACTGTAGCAATAACAGACACGACGCTACCTACGACCAGGCATAACCACATTATTGGCGTCGCAGTTATAAATACAGGAATAGCAATACCAACCAGGCAGCCATTATAGCTATAGAGACCATCTCGCCAACCTTTTACATCATGAGTTATTGCACCTGTAATCGAAGCCAGAACAGTTCCAACTACACACCCCCATGCAGCTAAAGGATTGTTATTACTATAAGCAGAAATGAATATCGCAATGAAAAACAATAACCCCGTGATAGGATTATTTTGGAACATAACCTGTGCGCAACCACGTAATGATATATCAATAATTTTGAACGTGTAATGCTTATCAATATTATTTTTCCATAATATCGGAATGGATTGTATTGTCATCATTGTTTACCAATATGAATAGTTGTGGATGATCCTATTGTTTCCAGATATATGGAGGCGGTAATTCTGCATCCAGAACGACTTTTCTGACCATGGCCCACACTTTACGAATATGTTTTTTTATAATGCTACTATCATTAGCCAATATCTTAAATATAAGCCCCGATTCCGCAGGAAGTGTTGACATACCGTAGCAACAATCCTTGCTGTAATGAGCAGGGAAGGCCGCCAGAATGGATGCTATGTTTTCTGTTGGAGTTAATATGAAAATTGTGCCGAGAATTTGGAAGTTTCCCATAACTCCGATTTCTGCCATCGGATGCTCTTTGGGTCTCAGTGCAATTTGTTCCTTGAAAACAATATGTCCTGATTCATCTTTTGCTAATACGCTTGAGGAATAATAGTCAAAGCCATTAAGCTCATTTTCATGATGATGGCGACGGCCTGGTATAATTATTTCTGAATAAATAAGAGTCGCGCTTCTCTTATAATTAATTACGGTGTCGTTTATAAACCTTGCATTACGGTGTAAAATTAAAGGATCGGGGAGATATTCCAGATAAGCATTTTCATCAAGATGAATAAATTGAATTTGCGCAGCATAGTTTTTATCCATGGAGTGTATTTTGGTTGCGGATTGCGTACTGACGCTGGCGAAAGCATTTTCACCCACGCTAATGGATAATACTATGCGATCCCCTTGCAGAACACAGCCTGAAGTCGATATCACGGTCACGCAGGGAAGTTCTGGCAGTGCTTCATCATGATACAATGCCTTTTGCGCAAACAATGGCGTTCGTTTTTCCATACGATGAAGAATGCTTTTGCTTTCGTAACGCGTAAAACCCAGGTATAAAAAACCATCCTTACCGATTGCCCCACTGGGCATTTGCTCCGGTTCCTGACGATACTCTATGGGGATCTGCATATCCCAAAGCGATCGTTTTGTTTCCACCTGGTCATGCAAATTCTGTAGGTGAGTCATCTTGTTTACCTTCAATAGTGTGACCAAATAAAAAATCGCGCTCAATCATGTCAACAAGCTGCTCGATACCTTCACCCGTTTTACAGTTAGTTAAAATATAGGGACGATTATTTCTAACATGTCTGGTATCTGATTCCATTATCTCCAGACTCGCGCCGACATATGGTGCTAAATCAATTTTATTGATAACCAGAATATCGGCCTGTACCAGACCAGGACCATTTTTACGTGGGATTTTTTCCCCTTCGGCTACGTCAATGACATAAATATAAAAGTCAGCCAATGCGGGACTGAATGTGAGGGTGAGATTGTCACCACCGCTTTCAATCATAATTAAATCGCTATCTGGAAATTTATCTTCCATTTCTTCAACTGCAGCAATATTCATACTGGGATCTTCACGTACAGCAGTATGCGGACATGCCCCTGTTTCAACGCCAACGATTTTTTCTTCTTCTAATATCCCTTTCAATGTTCTTTTGACCTGCTTTGCATCTTCAGTGGTTACAACATCATTAGTTATAATCAGAGGTTTATATCCCCGATGAATAAGTACAGGAGTAATAACCTCAATAATGGCTGTTTTTCCTGAACCTACGGGACCACCAATGCCAATTCGGGTAATTTTTTTCATTACTGACCTCAGTTAATTCATAAACAGACGTACATGGGCATCGACATGAACAGCCGCAAGAATGTCGATCACCGGCGAAAAAGAAGACATTTCTTCGGGGCGGGTATTGAGTGCCATTTCAGCGTAATCAGGAAAAAGCGACGTGGCTTCGGCCAGGATTTTTTGGCTATCCAGATGCGTAATCCGCATCAGTCTTTGTGCTGCACTGAGAATGGTCGTCGCTACGCCATAAAAGTGCATGGCCAACATGGCGTCTTCATCAAGTTCTAAATGGTGCATAAGTAAGGCATGAGAAACAGGATAGGTGCCAATAACATGGCGCTGGCGTATTTGCTCAAGCCACCAGTTAAATAGACGATCATGGTAAATAGCTGCTGAAAGCTCGGTTAACTTCTTACCCATTCTTTGGGTCATCAGTCGGGCTTCTGGTGATAGTTTTCTACTGATTACATCATTATCTATAGAAATAAGCTCATTTAACCTGTTGCTGCGACAGGCGCGCATGGCCTGTATTTGTGCGACAGCATCACATTTTGCTGCCTGCAATAGTGCCGTACAGACATATTGCTTGAGGGTATGCCGGTCATAGACAATTTCACATGAAATGGCAGACTCAACCCCACAGGAAAAAGTAAATGCCCCGACAGGAAGGACCGAATCTCCAAAATGCAGTATTCGTGCAATATTCAGTACTCTATGTGAACTATCTTGCATGTTCGGCAACCCTATTACGTTAGTGATCAATGTGTACATGTGTATGTGCTTCTTCCGTACCGCCAAAAAGAAGTCTGGATTCCGATGGTGTTAAGAGTGGAATGACTTTTTCACCTTCCGTGAAGTAATACTGACCCTCGGCGTAACCATGAGATTTCATTACTGAAGCCAACATCTTGTCGGCCACGACAATGGGAATAAAAACGCAGTATCCTTTGATGACGGCTTTCCAGTGCTGATTTCCTAGAGCATGACCTAATTCAAAGGCGCGTGTGAGAAGGTCGGTGATTTTCTCTACGCCAAATAATCCCAGATCGACAATCATCACACGTCGTAGCTGTATTTTTACCGTAAGTAAATAACGGTTATTTTTGTCATATAAAAGAATGTCGCCATCATTAAGACGGAGATGACGGTCAAGGGATAAACCGATATCATAGCCGAATTGACTTTTTTTACGGCAACGACTTTTTTGTGCCTCCCATTGTTCTAGCACGAGTACATCGTGTTTAATATCTTCAGCGGAAAGGTCAAGCACACAATGAGAATTAATATTTCCGAGAGTTCTTTCAATTAAATACATAGCTATTTTCCTTTCAACCAAAGAAATATTTTTGATTCATTACCGCAGTTTGAATAGGCTGGCAGGTGGCGTGCACACCATCAACCTTGACGGCGAATGTCTCTGGGTTTACGTCAATTTTTGGGGTTGCATTATTTCTGATAAGGTCGTGTTTACTGATGTTACGACAGTTATTGACTGCGACAACCTGTCTTTCAAGGCCAGTTTTTTCTTTAACGCCATCATCAAAGGCAGCTTTTGAGACGAAAGTAAGGCAGGTATCCTGCAGCGTTTTTCCCATTGCACCAAACATGGGGCGGTAAAATACTGGCTGAGGAGTAGGCAGCGAAGCGTTAGGGTCACCCATTAAAGACCAGTTGATCATTCCCCCTTTAATAATGAGTTTTGGTTTAGCTCCAAAAAATTGCGGTTCCCAGAGTACCAGGTCAGCCATCTTACCCACTTCAACAGAGCCAATAATATGGCTGACGCCTTGCGTAATAGCAGGGTTAATCGTAATTTTGGCGACGTATCGGAGAACGCGGAAATTGTCATTATTTGGGCTATCTTCCGGTAATTTTCCGCGAGCTACTTTCATGGCATGCGCGGTTTGTACCAGGCGAAGCCAGTTTTCACCCACGCGTCCCATAGCCTGAGAATCGCTGGAGAACATAGATATGACGCCCATATCATGCAGGATATTTTCGGCTGCAATGGTTTCAGGGCGAACGCGGCTTTCTGCAAATGAAACATCGGCAGCCACGTTAGGATTGAGGTTGTGGCACACCATAATCATATCGAACAGTTCTGCCTGGCTGTTGATACCAAAAGGAAGCGTTGGATTAGTAGAACTTGGCAGGACGTTTGGTTGGCTGGCGACCTTAATAATATCCGGGGCATGACCACCGCCAGCGCCTTCTGTATGAAAGGTGTGAATTGTCCTTCCTTCAAAGGCGGCAATCGTATTTTCGACATATCCTGCTTCATTAAGACTGTCGGTGTGTACAGAGACCTGAATGTCCATATCATCGGCTGTGCGCAGTGCGTGTCGGAGCGCGTTTGGCGTAGCACCCCAATCTTCGTGTACTTTTAGTCCAACGGCACCGGCAATGATTTGTTCTTCGAGAGGGGCTTTATTGTAGGCATTTCCTTTGCCAAGTAGACCGATATTGACCGGAATACCTTCCCATGCCCGCAGCATGGCGCGCATATTCTTTGGTCCCGCAGTCACTGTGGTTCCATTCGTGCCATCAGTGGGACCTATGCCGCCACCGAAGAAGGTGGTAATGCCGTTAGATAATGCAGCATAAGCTTGCTGAGGAGAGATGAGATGAATATGGGAATCGATACCCGCCGCAGTCAAAATCAAATGCTCGCCTGATATCGCATCCGTGCTAAGCCCAACCGTCATCCCAGGTGTTACACCAGACATAATTGCGGGGTTACCGCTTTTACCAATCCCTGAGATCAGTCCATCCTTAATGCCTACATCCGCTTTAATCACACCCAGTTTTGCATCAACTATCGTGACATTTGTAATAACCAGATCGAGAACCCCTTGGTCGCGGGTACACTGATTATTAGCCCCCATTCCATCACGTAGAGATTTTCCTCCGCCATAGACTGCTTCGTCACCATAACCACGTAAATCTTGTTCAATTTCAATATACAAATCCGTTTCGCCCAAACGAATTTTATCACCGGTCGTTGGACCAAACAGACTGGAGTATTCCTTTCTGGATATTGTTGGCATAAGAGATCCTTAGCTGGGATTGTTTGGCATTTTGAAACCGGCTCGCCGGGCATTATCAATCAGTGATTTCAACTTCACTGGATCTTTAATAACTTCAGCGAGTTGCTGACCTGTCATATCAACGAGGTTATTAAATCCAAAAATATCGTTGTCCCCACTATAGGGGATGAGTTCTATTTCTATCTCATCGCCTGGTTCAAAGCGTATTGCAGTCGTGGCGGTAATGTTTAAGCGCTTTCCCAGCGCACTTACACGATCAAACTCCAGTTCTTTATTAGCTTCGAAGAAATGGAAATGTGAACCTACCTGAATCGGTCGATCTCCTGTGTTCTTAACGCGCACTTTCGTTACAGGTTTCTCTGTATTAAATGACACAGGGGTATCCTGTAAAACATAGCCCCCATAGGGTACGGATTTTGTTTCTTTATCCTCAGGCATAGTCTATTTCTCCTGCTATTAACGAATAGGGTCGTGAACAGTTACCAGTCGGCTACCATCGGTAAAAATAGCTTCAACCTGTATTTGTGGTATAAGATCTGCGACACCTTCCATGACGTCGTCTTTGGTCAGAACATCTCTTGATTTATTCATGACGGTTTCCAGATCATTTCCTTCTCTGGCACTTTCCATGGCTGTTGACGCAATAATAGAAACAGCTTCAGGATAATTTAGTTTTATGCCTTTTTCTTTTCTGCTTTGAGCAACGCTGGCAAGTGAGTAAATCATTATTTTCTCAATTTCTCTGGGACTAAGTTTCATGAATTACTCCTTACCTGAAGGGGTATAAGCATCCTCACCAAATGCTGAATAATCAGGAGATTGGCGAGCGTCATTGGTTGAAATTCGCACCGGGGTAAATCTGTTAATTATCCATAAAATGAGCAGAGTAAAGACAAAAGACCATATGCTGGTGATCAGTACCGCTGCGAGTTGTTTTGCAACCTGCAATATTCCACCACCTTCCAGCAATCCTGACGGCCCTTTGCTGTTCCAGGCCTGAGATGCAAAAACACCGAGTAGAATAGAACCGGTAATGCCACCCATGCCATGTACGCCAAAAACGTCCAGTGCATCATCAACATATTTTTTAACAAACAGTGCGCAGTAGTAGCAGACAAAACCGGCAATAATGCCAATAAATGCGGCGGATGGAATTGAAACATATCCTGCCGCAGGTGTGATGGTGGCAAGACCCGCGACGGCTCCTGTCAGGAAACCAACAAATTTCGGTTTGCCGGTGTGCATTTTTTCAATAAATAGCCATGTGGCACCGGCAAAAGCAGCCGCAATATCGGTGGTGACAAACGCAGAAACTGTAATAGTGTTAACTTGTAATTCAGATCCTGCGTTAAAACCATACCAGCCAAACCAAAGCAATCCCGCACCCAGAGCAATATAAGGAATATTATGGCTACCATCTGGTTGAATGACTCGTCGCCCAACGTATAGAGCGGAAGCAAGCGCAGCGAATCCGGCCGTTGCGTGGACGACGATACCACCGGCAAAATCAACCACACCCCATTTAGCCATTACGCCCTGGGGGCTCCAGACCATGTGCACAAACGGGCAGTAAACGAATAATGTCCAGAGAGTAATAAAAATCAGATATGCCTTGAATTTCACCCTGCCAACAAAAGCACCAGTAATCAAGGCCGGGGTTATAATTGCGAACATCATTTGGTAAGCGAAATGTACCAGGATTGGGATCCCTGCGTTATTGCCGGTAAACAGCGTGTTCGCATTGATATTATGTAAAAATGCATAGTGCAGAGGATCGCCAATAATGCCATTAAGGCTGGGGCCGAAGGCTAAAGAATAGCCCACAGCAAACCACAGTATCGCTACCCAGCTCATGGAGACAAAACTCTGAAACATGATGGTGAGTATGCCTTTACGCTGGACTAAACCACCGTAAAAAAAAGCAAGCCCTGGTGTCATTAACATAACCAGACTAGCGCATAACAGCATAAAAGCTGTATTAGCAGGGTCCAGTAATTGAAATTGAACAGGTGATATTCCCATATACCCTGTGCCCTTTTCTGAAGGTTTATAAAGGTGATGTGTTTTAGCTTTTTCAATATGAAGGGCTAATCACTAATCAGTGTATTTACTGGCAATTATTTATCTTTGAATGAATACAGTTTTAATTGTGGATTATGTTTGCAATATTCAATGACTTGCGGGATGCTGGTAAGATCTGTCTCATTCAAAGACACTGAATCCCCTCCCTTATAAACTGTTTCTTCATGCAGCATCCACCATGCTACAGGAAGCATTGCTTTGGGATTTAGATTGATGAACTCCTGACAGGTCATTTTGTCAGGACTGTTTTCGGCTGAATGTGCCATAGGGGTGTTTAGCATGAACAATGATAATAGAGAGGTAAGTGTGATAAGTACGCGTCTCATATATAGCCTCTTGGTGTTTTGACTACAATTAATTTACTGAAGCGGGAACTGTTGGGGCACAGTTCTCGCTTCAGTGATATCAATACATAAAATTATTGATTACAGATCCTTTTTGATTTTGTCCCACTCACTGTCGGCTTTTTTCTTGAAATTGGCTTTTTTATCCTGCATACATGCCTGAACCAGCGCAGGAGTTACGGTTTCAACACCTTTAACATCAAGTACCGCATCTTCCGGTTTATCCTTTTTATTCAATGCTTCAGCAAAGCCAACTACCGTGGGCTGGAATGTGGCATCCGTGGCAAGAAAATCTTCACATGTCCACTGGCTGAGCGGCTTGTGATTATCTGCCGCCTGGCTCAGCGCGGGGATCATGAGTAGAGTGCCAACGATAATGCTTAATGTTTTATTCATCTAACGTACCTCTTGTATCAATTAATGTCGACGGGTGGAAAGTCTGATAGCGACTATAAATATATATCCTGGAACAGCATGAATGTCATATTTTGAATGAAATCGTGATTTTTATATGTTCAATATTTTCTTTTTATTTGAAAGGGTTGCGCGTTGTTTAAGATGAATTTATCAGACTATATTATTAATGACGTGTTATTTATTGATGATATTTAGCATAAATTAATGTTGTCAGTAGTACTCTGGCTAACAGGAGAAGAAAATGTTAAATGTAACACGAGATATTCTATCTAAACTTGACGATGATGTGCTGGTTAAACAGCGGCGATTTCTTAAATTTCTGGCATGCCTGATGTTCTTGGGTGGGGTGCTTTTTATCCTTTTTCCGTATGTGTCCGGAGGTGTACTCAGTATCATCGTCGGCGGAATTTTAATGTGTAGCGGTGTGGCCCTGGCGATAGGTATGTTTAAGAATCGGGTGCATAACTTTTGGCCCGTTGTTTCTGGAATAGTCGTTAGCATCGCATACTTTTTGATGGGGTATTTTTTCATCACGGCACCTGAGTTGGGTATTTTTGCTATTGCAACATTTTTGGCGTGTTTGTTTTGTCTGGGAGGCATTATTCGACTGACCACGTTTTTTAAGCGTCGTAAAGAGAAAAAAGTGTGGCTGCAAGGGGTGATCGGTGTATTGGACCTTTTTATTGCCTGGTGTTTTATTACTGCTGCTCCGCAGGCATCGATTTACATGGTGTCGATGGTAACGGGAATTGAACTCATGTTGAGTGGGATTAGCTGCATCTTTATTGCCAATCAGTTTCGTAAGCCATAGCATTACGGTCTAAGATATTATTATCAACAGGCCCCGGTAACGGGGTCGTTAATATATAAAAAAACTGCCCTTGCGGGCAGTTGAAAATGAAAATATAGCCAAGTGTTTTCTCAGGGGATCAGTCTGCATTGAAGCCTTTATAATCCTAAATAATATAGATAAACATTTCAAAAGTTATCGTGGTTATATTTTAATAAATAAATCTTAATAATTATTCTTAGTTCCTTTTGTAGTAGTTATCTTAGCGAACAAACGATGTACAACAATAAAGAAGACGGGGACAAAAAATATTGCCAGGATGGTTGCTGCGATCATCCCACCCATCACACCTGTTCCTACCGCATTTTGCGCACCCGATCCTGCGCCATTACTGATGACTAATGGAAGCACGCCAAGAATGAACGCCAGAGAGGTCATCAGAATCGGTCTTAAGCGCATTCGTGCTGCGTCTAATGTCGCTTCAATATCGCTTTTACCCTGTTTTTGCATGAGCTCAACGGCAAATTCTACAATCAAAATTGCGTTTTTAGCGGATAACCCAATTGTGGTCAGCAGACCTACCTGAAAATAGACATCATTGGTTAATCCGCGTAGCCAGGTTGCTGATAAGGCCCCAACAACACCAAGTGGAACAACCAGCATTACGGCAAATGGAATTGACCAGCTTTCATAGAGCGCTGCCAGACACAGAAAAACAACGACGATTGAAATAAAGTACAACATGGGGGCCTGGTCGGTGGATAAGCGCTCCTGATAAGACATTCCTGTCCAGTCATACCCGATACCAGCGGGCAGCTTTTCGATGAGCGAGACCATAAATGCCATGGCATCACCAGTACTTTTACCTGGCGCGGCTTCGCCAAGAATCTCCATCGAAGGAGAGCCGTTGTAGCGTTCAAGACGCGGTGAGCCATAAGTCCACTCTGTTTTGGCAAATGCGCTAAACGGAACCATGTCTGCGGATGCGTTACGGACATACCAACTGTTCACACTTTCTGGGAGCATGCGGTAGGGGATGGCTGCCTGCACAAAGACTTTTTTGACGCGCCCATTATCCAGAAAGTCGTTAACGTAGCTGCTTCCAAAAGCGGTTGAGATCGTTTGATTAATATCGTTGAGATTGACGCCCATTGATTCTGCTTTCGCGGCATTGACCTGCACCCGAAACATGGGCGTATCTTCCAGTCCATTGGGTCGAACGCCGACCACCTGTTCGGGATATTGTTTCGCCATTCCGAGGAGCTGATTTCTTGCCTGAGTGAGTTTTTGATGACCCAGATTGGCTTTATCGATAAGTTCCAGATCAAAACCTGAAGCTGTTCCAAGTTCCGGGACGGCAGGTAAATTAAAGGGATAGACAATGGCTTGGTTGATTGTGCTCAGTGCTTTAATCGCGCGTTGAATAATTGCATTAATGCCATCAGCGCTGGCCGTGCGATCAGACCAGGGTTTCAGGCTAACAAAAGCCAGGCCGTTGTTCTGACCTTGCCCACTGAATCCAAAACCACTGACCGTAAAAACTGATTCCACATTATTTTTTTCCTGAGTCAGGTAATAGTGGCTTACGTCTGCAAGCACCTGATTAGTTTTCACAAGCGTAGCGCCTGGCGGCAACTGGGCCATAGTTAGCAAAACGCCCTGATCTTCTTCAGGTAAAAACGAGGTTGGAATACGTAAAAAAAGTACTAACATGGCAATAATAATCAGTAAATACAGAATCATATATCGAGATGTTACTCGCAGAATTTTACGTGTACTGTCGCTGTAATGTTGGGTAAAACGCTCAAAGTACAGGTTAAACAGTGCGAAAAAACGGGGTGGGGAGTGGGGAATATCCTTATGTGCCGGCTTGATCAGCGTGGCACAGAGTGCGGGAGTTAGCGATAGTGCGGTCAATAAGGAAAGCGCCATAGCTGCGACAATAGTCACTGAGAATTGCCGGTATATTTCTCCGGTAGAACCCCCCAGTAATGCCATAGGTACGAATACAGCCGAGAGGACAAGAACAATCCCCACCAGCGCCCCCTGGATTTGAGACATCGATTTATGTGTGGCCTCTTTGGGCGAAAGATGTTCCTCGGCGATCACGCGTTCAACATTTTCCACAACCACGATAGCATCATCAACGAGCAGCCCAATGGCCAGGACAAGGCCAAACATGGTCAACGTATTGATGGTAAAGCCAGCCACGGCGAGAACGGCAAATGTGCCTAATATGACAACCGGTACCGCAATTGTTGGAATAAGCGTTGCACGAAAATTTTGTAAGAACAAATACATAACGATGAATACTAAAACAATGGCTTCAACCAGAGTTTTAACGACTTCTTGTATTGATATTTGAATGAAGGGCGTTGTGTCATAGGGGTAGACGGTTTTGAGACCAGAAGGAAACCAGGGTGAAAGCCGGGATATTTCCTCTTTCACTAACTTTGCTGTATCAAGGGCATTAGCGCCAGTTGCCAATTTAATCGCAATTCCTGCTGCGGGTTTACCGTTGTATTTCGCGACGGTACCATAACTTTCAGCCCCCAACTCAATGTGGGCAACATCGTTTAACGTAACGCGTGAACCATTCTGTTGAACTTTAAGCAGAATGTTTCCAAACTCCTCAGTACTTTGCAACCGGGTCTGGACGATAATGGAGGCGTTCAGTTGCTGGTTATTTGCCTGAGGCGCACCACCTAATTGCCCTCCCGATATTTGGTTATTTTGTATTTTGATTTTTTGAATGACGTCCTGAGGGACGAGTTGGTATTGATTGAGTTTTACCGGATCAAGCCAAATACGCATGGCATGCTGTGAACCAAATAGCTGAATGCTACCCACGCCGGCGATTCTGCTGAGAGGGTCCTTGATGTTTGACGCGACATAATCGGCAATATCGTACTGGTTAAGCGACCCATCTTCTGAAATAAAGGCGGCAACAAGCAATATATTGCTGCTTGCTTTATCAACACTGATACCTTGTTGTTGTACTTGCTGCGGAAGTGACGGCATCGCCAGTTGCAGCTTATTTTGAACCTGTACTTGAGCGATATCTGGGTTGGTTCCCGATTCGAACGTTAGGGTCATAACGGCATTGCCTGAGGCATCGCTGGTGGAGGACATATACATTAATCCATCCAGGCCATTCATATTCTGTTCAATAATCTGCGTCACCGAGTTTTGTACGGTCTGTGCATCAGCTCCCGGGTAGGTTGCGCTGATTGTTACTGCCGGTGGCGCGATGTTGGGGTATTGTGCGATGGGCAACTGAGTGATGGCAATGACGCCGCTTAACATCATGATAATAGCAAGAACCCAGGCGAAGACTGGGCGCTCAATAAAAAAATTCGCCATAGGGAAGACTCCTGTTACCCGGCTTTATTGCGGTATAGAAGGATTAGGTGCAAAAGGGGAGGGAAGCGCATGAGCTTTAATGCCAGGCCTAATCTGCTGGAGCCCGGTAATAATTACCCTGTCGCCGGGGCGTAACCCGGAAGTTACCAGCCATTTATCTCCTATCGCTTTTGCGGTTGTAATTTCACGCAATTGGACAATATTTTCGGTATCGAGAATGAGTGTTGTCGCTTTGCCGCTGGCATTGCGAGTAACCGCTTCTTGCGGAACCAACAATACATGGTGTTGGATGCCTTCATTGAGCACGGCGGTAACGTACATGCCGGGTAAAAGGGTGTTATCAGGATTAGGGAAGATGGCTCTGAGCGTCACTGACCCCGTTGTTTCATCTACCGTGAGGTCGGAGAATTGCAATTTACCAGTGTGGGCATATCGCTTACCGTTATCAAACTCCAGGAAGACTGCGGCTTGTCCTTGGTTTTGCTCAATTACGCCTTGTTCCATTTCAGTTTTTAGCTGAAGGAAATCATTGGCGGATTGGGTGACATCGACATAAATCGGATCTAGTCGTTGAACCGTGACCAGAGCTTGTCCCTGGTTGGCAGTGACCAACGCGCCGATGGTGACTGTTGATTTGCCGCTTAATCCACTCAGTGGCGAGGTGACGCTGGCATAGTTCAGGTTGATTCTGGCGCTTTCAACTGCCGCTTTCGCCACCACGACGTTTGCCTGCGCTTCTTTCGCGTTAGCCTGAGCCGTGTCATAGTCCTGTCGGCTGACATAGTGTGATTTCAGTAATGACGTAAAACGAGCCAACGTAAAGCGGCTGTTATCTGCAGCCGATTGAGCCTTCGCCAGGTTTCCCTTCGCCCGATCCAGCTCTGCCTGTAAAGGGGCTGGATCAATCTGGTATAATGGATCTCCTGCATTTACCCTGCTGCCTTCCTGAAACTGACGACTGAGAATGATCCCTCCGACCTGCGGGCGTATCTCTGCAATTTCAAAGGGAACAATCCTTCCTGGCAATTTGCTGGTAATATTCGCGGATTCCGCCTGGAGGGTAATCACACCTACATCCGGTACAACGGGATGTGGGAGCGTATTTTTACTGTCATCACATCCTCCGGTGAAGAGAATATTAACCAGGCCAATTACCGCGAATTTTCTTTTTATCTGCATCATAGCACTCACATAAAGGTCACGAGAGTTTGCGGTTTATCGGTACCAATGGGTAATAAACGACGCAATTAAGAAGCCGGTATAAACAGCGAGCAGGGAGAACAGCACATGAACGGTAATTTCCGTACCGGCCCAGATATAATCTTCATTTTGCAAATGTGAAAATACTTCCTCTGAAAAAGTTGAAAAGGTCGATAGACCACCACATAACCCCGTTGTGACCATCAATTTTACTGCTGGCGAGAATGATGTTGAACGGGTAAAAAATACCGTAGCAAAACCAATAATGAATCCAGCAACTATGTTTGAGACAAGAGTGCCGGGAGGCAATAAAGGGAAAAGTGCATTTAGTCGTTGGGATATACCCCAACGTAAAGCGCTTCCGATACTGCCACCAATCATAATGGCAATTAATGATGTCAGCATATAACCTCAATTTACTATGTTAAATAGTATTAACCTGCACTTTAAAAGTAAGGTGATATTTTTAGAGTAACAAGATCGCTGATTCTTCGAAGCTTTAGTTTGAGCATAATGTTAAATTTCTGAATACGTAGAGTTTGCTCAGAAATATTAAGGGATTTAGTTATATCATTTATGTTCTGTTGATTGATAATTGAGTTAACCAGCTTAAGCTGGTTATGCGAAAGTGCGACATTTGGTTTCTGATATGAAATTTTTTCATCTATGATGAGTGAGAGTAAGTTCATGAGTTGCTCTTTTCTGTTTACAAACAGCAACGGTGACAGGCTTTTCAATTTGCTAATTTGAAAAGGAGCAAGAATGATGATTCTTTGCACATCGATATGGTTGAGAAGTCTGACGGTAACTTCGTCAATAATATTATTATGATAAGTATCAATA
>NZ_MVFZ01000015.1:0-145048 GCF_002042945.1 Citrobacter sp. A316 | reverse complement strand
TTTCTAATTCTCAGAGCCATATCATAAATTAAACAACAAAAGCCAAATATCGACCTGACTGTGAAATAAATCACATTTCCTCATCAAATAAGATCTAAATATAGATTCTGAAATCAGCTGAAAAATCATGACTGCGATAAATATTATTTGCAGGCATCTCCTCTTTATTTTTTAAAATAGTATTAAAGGAATAATGATGGAAAAGCATTATGTCGGGTCGGAAATCGGTCAATTACGTAGCGTGATGCTACATCGCCCTAACCTCAGTTTAAAAAGGCTGACGCCCTCAAATTGCCAGGAACTGCTTTTTGATGATGTTCTTTCGGTAGAACGTGCAGGTGAAGAGCATGACATTTTCGCCAACACGTTGCGTGAACAGGGAATTGAGGTTCTGTTACTCACTGATTTATTGACACAAACCCTGGATATCCCTGATGCCAAAAGCTGGCTGCTGGATACACAAATTTCTGATTATCGCCTTGGCCCCGCTTTCGCCACGGATATTCGCGCCTGGCTTGCAGATATGCAGCACCGGGAACTCGCCCGGCATTTAAGCGGTGGGCTGACCTATGGAGAAATTCCTGCCTCAATCAAAAATATGGTGGTCGATACTCACGATATTAATGATTTCATTATGAAGCCATTACCAAACCACTTATTTACCCGCGACACCTCATGCTGGATATATAACGGTGTGTCAATTAACCCAATGGCAAAAACAGCGCGGCAACGAGAAACCAATAACCTGCGGGCGATCTACCGTTGGCACCCCCAATTTGCTGATGGTGAATTTATTAAATACTTCGGCGATGAAAATATTAATTACGACCACGCCACATTAGAAGGTGGAGATGTGCTGGTCATTGGTCGCGGTGCCGTTCTCATCGGTATGTCGGAACGCACAACGCCGCAGGGAATTGAGTTCCTTGCCCAGTCGCTATTCAGCCATCGTCAAGCAGAACGCGTCATCGCGGTCGAACTGCCTAAACATCGCTCCTGCATGCACCTCGATACCGTAATGACCCACATCGATATCGATACCTTCTCCGTCTACCCGGAAGTAGTACGTCCGGATGTGCAGTGCTGGACCCTGACACCAGACGGTCGCGGCGGACTGAAAAGGACGCAGGAAAATACGCTGCTCAATGCTCTCGAGAAAGCGCTTGGCCTCGACCAAATTCGCCTGATCACCACCGGCGGCGATGCCTTCGAAGCTGAACGCGAACAGTGGAATGACGCAAACAACGTCCTGACGCTGCGCCCCGGTGTGGTAGTGGGCTACGAGCGCAACATCTGGACCAACGAGAAATACGACAAAGCAGGCATCACTGTTTTACCCATTCCTGGCGACGAACTTGGACGCGGACGCGGCGGCGCACGCTGCATGAGCTGCCCACTGGAACGCGACGGTATTTAAGGAAAAGTCATGGAAAACAAACCTACCCTGGTTGTAGCTCTGGGCGGCAATGCATTGCTTAAACGCGGCGAGCCGCTGGAAGCTGACATCCAACGCAAGAATATTGAGCTGGCGGCAAAAACTATCGCGCAGCTCACGCAACAGTGGCGCGTGATCCTGGTACACGGCAATGGTCCCCAGGTTGGACTTTTGGCGTTGCAAAACAGTGCGTATGCCAGCGTTACCCCCTATCCGCTCGACATTCTCGGCGCGGAAAGTCAGGGAATGATCGGCTATATGCTGCAACAGGCGCTGAAAAACCAGCTTCCACAGCGTGAAATTAGTGTGCTGCTGACACAGGTTGAAGTCGATGCTCACGATCCGGCTTTCAGCAATCCCACCAAATATATCGGGCCGATTTACGACGCTCACCAGGCTAGCGCATTGCAGGCGGAAAAAGGCTGGGTTTTCAAAGCTGATGGCAAAGCGTTCCGCCGCGTTGTGCCCTCTCCACAACCTAAACGCATCGTTGAAAGTGACGCTATTCGCACGCTGATCGCCCGCGATCATCTGGTTATCTGCAACGGTGGCGGCGGTGTCCCGGTAGTGGAAAAAGCCGATGGTTACCACGGTATTGAAGCGGTGATCGACAAAGATCTCTCCGCCGCCCTGCTCGCCAGCCAAATCCACGCCGATGCGCTGCTGATCCTGACCGACGCTGATGCCGTGTATCTCGACTGGGGCAAACCTACCCAGCACCCGCTGGCCCAGGTCACGCCGGAACTGCTCGGCGAAATGCAATTCGACGCCGGTTCAATGGGTCCCAAAGTCACCGCCTGCGCGGAATTTGTCTCTCGCTGTCACGGAATAGCAGGCATCGGCTCATTGGCTGACGGTCCGGCCATCCTCGCCGGAGACAAAGGCACGCTCATTCGGCTCGAAACCACCGACGCTAACGCGTAGGGCTTTTTTGCCGGATAGCAACTGCGCCTTATCCGGCCTACATAAGGACATTTTCATGACTGTTAACCTGAAAAATCGCAATTTTCTCAAACTGCTGGACTACACCCCAACGGAAATCCAGTACCTGATCGATCTGGCTATCGAGTTAAAAACGGCAAAAAAGGCCGGGCGCGAAAGACAGACGCTGGTCGGTAAAAATATCGCGCTGATCTTCGAAAAAACCTCAACCCGCACCCGCTGTGCCTTTGAAGTCGGCGCTTTCGATCAGGGCGCACAGGTAACCTATCTCGGCCCAAGCGGATCGCAGATCGGCCATAAAGAATCAATGAAAGATACCGCCCGCGTGCTAGGCCGCATGTACGACGGCATTGAATATCGCGGATACGGCCAGGACATTGTGGAGGAGCTGGGGCAATTTGCCGGAGTTCCTGTTTGGAATGGACTGACAAATGAATTTCACCCCACCCAGATCCTCGCGGATCTGATGACCATGCTGGAACACGCGCCGGGTAAAACCTTGCCGGAACTGAGTTTCGCTTATCTCGGTGACGCCCGCAATAACATGGGTAATTCGCTGATGGTTGGCGCAGCGAAAATGGGGATGGATATCCGTCTGGTCGCACCTAAATCCTTCTGGCCTGACGAGGCGCTGGTTGCCGAATGCCGTGAAATTGCCAGCGTGACTGGCGCACGCATTACGCTCACAGAGGATGTTGAGGAAGGCGTATACGACGTCGATTTCCTCTACACCGATGTCTGGGTCTCTATGGGCGAACCCAAAGAAGCCTGGGCAGAACGCGTTAGCCTGATGACGCCCTATCAAATTAACCAGCGGGTCATCAACGCAACCGGTAACCCCAATGTGAAATTTATGCACTGTCTACCCGCCTTCCATAACGAGCACACAAAGGTTGGACGTGAAATCGAAATGGCCTACGGCCTGAAAGGACTTGAAGTCACTGAAGAGGTTTTTGAGTCAGCTCATTCCATCGTCTTCGACGAAGCAGAGAACCGGATGCATACCATTAAAGCGGTAATGGTAGCGACCCTCGGCGACTAACCCCAGCGGGCATATGTCGCCTGACGGCATATGCCCAAGCTATCCGGAGAACATTATGGGCAAATTCAAATTTCCCAGCGCATATACCATCCTGTTTATTCTCATTGCACTCGTCGCCGTTATGACCTGGATAGTCCCGGCAGGGAAATACCAGATGGCGATGAATGCCACTCTGGGCAAAGAAGTGCCGGTTGCCGGTACTTATGCCCCGACAGAGGCGCATCCGCAAGGTTTTACCGCTGTACTGCTGGCGCCGATTGACGGGCTTTACAACCACGAAACCTACACCGCAGGCGCAATTGATGTGGCGTTGTTTGTCCTGATTATTGGTGGGTTTCTCGGCGTGGTAAACAAAACAGGCGCCATCGACGCAGGTATCGAGCGCGTGACGGTCAGGTTGAACGGTAAAGAGGAGTGGATGATCCCTATTCTGATGGGACTTTTCGCCGCCGGAGGTACGATTTACGGGATGGCGGAGGAATCACTCCCATTCTACACATTGCTGGTTCCGGTAATGATGGCCGCACGCTTTGATCCGTTGGTTGCCGCCGCCACCGTTCTGCTCGGCGCGGGTATTGGCACACTTGGCTCGACAATCAACCCTTTCGCAACGGTTATCGCAGCTAACGCTGCCGGGATACCCTTCACCCAGGGAATGCTGATGCGCATTCTGCTGCTGGTCGTCGGCTATGTTATCTGCGTGGTCTGGGTCATGCGCTATGCACGGAAAGTTCGCAGCCATCCTGAACTTTCCATCGTGGCAGATAAAATGGAGGAAAACCGCGTCCATTTTCTCGGTAGTCGCGCCAATGCCAACCTTGAATTCACAGCAACGCGTAAATGGATCCTGCTGATTTTTGCTGCTGCCTTTGCGGTCATGATCTATGGGGTGGCGGTGCTCGGGTGGTGGATGGCTGAAATTTCCGGGGTTTTTCTTGCATCTGCAATTATCGTCGGTGTTATCGCCCGCATGAGTGAGGAGGAGTTTACTGGCACGTTCATTGACGGGGCACGTGACCTGCTTGGCGTCGCGCTAATTATTGGTATTGCACGCGGCATCGTGGTGGTGATGGATAACGGCATGATCACCCATACTATTCTGCACAGCGCGGAAAATGTCGTCTCCGGCCTTTCCTCCACCATTTTCATCAATGTGACCTACTGGCTGGAAGTTTTGCTCTCCTTCCTGGTTCCTTCCTCTTCTGGCCTGGCAGTTCTCACGATGCCCATTATGGCCCCGCTGGCCGACTTCGCGCATGTACCCAGAGATCTGGTCGTCACCGCGTATCAATCCGCTTCCGGCATTGTGAATCTGATTACGCCCACCTCAGCCGTTGTGATGGGCGGGTTGGCCATCGCCCGCGTTCCTTACGTGCGATACCTGAAATGGGTCGCCCCGCTCCTGCTCATTTTGACGTTACTGAACATGGCCGTCCTGAGTATCGGCGCGATGCTGTAACCCTTTTGGCCGTCGGATCCCGACGGCTTTTTTGAGCGCTCTCTCGTTTTTCTGCACAACCGCCCGTTTGAGCCGTTATTGATACTGCAAATGTGGTGAATTTCGCCATCACATTGATACAAATGATAAATTTAGGGTGTTTTTATGAAGGAATTCGATGATTACTCGACCAAAGAGCAGAAACAACTGGCGATTTGTCAGCGCCTGATTACTGAAAAAAGCTACCTGTCCCAGGAAGCGCTTCGCCGCGATCTACAACAGCATGGTTTTACCGGAATTAGCCAGTCAACGGTATCCCGGCTGCTGAAACTGCTCGGGGCTATAAAAATAAGAAATACAAAAGGGCAAAAAATTTATTCTGTAAATCCACAATCACGCCCCGCTCCTGATGCAGCCAGATCGATTGCTGAAATGGTGGTCAGCGTGGAACATAATAGCGAGTTTATCCTCATTCATACTGCAGCGGGTTATGGCCGTGCCGTTGCCAGAATCCTCGATTATCATGCGTTACCAGAGATTCTAGGTGTTATCGCTGGCAGCAGTATTGTCTGGGTCGCGCCGCGAGTAGTGCAGCGAACGGGGTTGGTTCACAAGCAGATTAACTATCTATTTAAAATGAATTAAAATTCATAAGAACCGTTTGCGATGAATAAATTGTGCATTTTCCGCTTGATCCCATAACGGAGCTGAGTATAATCGCGGACAATTTGCCGGGAGGATGTATGGTTCAGTGTGTACGACATTTTGTCTTACCGCGTCTGAAAAAGGACGCTGGCCTGCCGTTTTTCTTTCCGTTGATCACCCATTCCGAGCCCCTCAATTGAGGGGCTTTTTTTTTGCCCAGGCGTCAGGAGATAAACATGGCTAACCCGCTCTATCAAAAACACATCATTTCCATAAACGACCTCAGCCGCGATGACCTCAATCTGGTCCTCGCAACGGCGGCGAAATTAAAAGCTAACCCACAGCCGGAGCTGTTAAAGCATAAGGTTATCGCCAGCTGCTTCTTTGAAGCGTCAACCCGTACCCGTTTATCCTTTGAAACCTCCATGCACCGCCTGGGCGCCAGCGTGGTGGGTTTTTCTGACAGCAGCAACACCTCTCTGGGCAAAAAAGGCGAAACGCTGGCCGATACCATTTCCGTCATCAGCACCTATGTCGACGCCATCGTAATGCGCCATCCGCAGGAAGGCGCCGCGCGTCTGGCTACGGAGTTCTCCGGTAACGTTCCGGTACTAAACGCAGGCGACGGCTCCAACCAACATCCCACCCAAACGCTGCTGGATCTGTTTACCATTCAGGAAACTCAGGGCCGCCTGGACAATCTGCACATCGCCATGGTGGGTGACCTGAAATATGGCCGTACCGTCCATTCCCTGACCCAGGCGCTGGCGAAGTTCGAAGGTAACCGTTTCTACTTCATCGCCCCGGACGCGCTGGCCATGCCGCAATACATTCTGGATATGTTGAACGAAAAAGGTATCGCCTGGAGCCTGCACGGCACCATTGAAGAGGTGATGGCGGAGGTCGATATTCTCTACATGACCCGCGTACAGAAAGAGCGTCTGGACCCGTCCGAATACGCCAACGTGAAAGCGCAGTTTGTCCTGCGCGCCAGCGATCTGAACGGTGCCAGAGCGAACATGAAGGTACTGCATCCGCTGCCGCGTATCGATGAGATCACCACCGACGTCGACAAGACGCCGCACGCCTGGTATTTCCAGCAGGCTGGCAACGGCATCTTCGCCCGCCAGGCTTTACTGGCACTGGTACTGAATAGCGAACTGGCACTGTAAGGGAGAAAAAGAGATGACACACGATAACAAACTGCAGGTTGAAGCCATCAAACGTGGCACCGTGATTGACCATATTCCCGCACAGGTTGGTTTTAAGCTGCTGACGCTGTTTAAACTGACGGAAACCGACCAACGTATCACCATCGGTCTGAACCTGCCGTCTGGTGAGATGGGCCGTAAGGACCTGATTAAAATTGAAAACACGTTCCTGACCGATGAGCAGGTAAACCAGCTCTCCCTGTACGCCCCGCAGGCAACGGTAAACCGCATTGACGATTACGACGTGGTGGGTAAATCACGTCCGAGCCTGCCTGAGCGTATCGACAATGTACTGGTTTGCCCGAACAGCAACTGTATCAGTCATGCTGAGCCGGTTTCCTCCAGTTTTGCAGTGAAAAAGCGCGCTGATGACATCGCACTCAAATGCAAATACTGTGAAAAAGAGTTTTCGCATTATGTGGTGCTGGCCAACTAATTGGGGTTGGTTATGAGATCCCGGCTCCCTATAATGAGCGGGAACATTCTATTACCGCTGTAATTCAGGAGAAATCATGAGCAAGACTATCGCGACGGAAAATGCACCAGCAGCAATCGGCCCATACGTTCAGGGCGTTGACCTGGGTAGCATGGTAATCACTTCCGGTCAGATCCCGGTCGATCCGAAAACCGGTGCTGTAGCAGAAGACGTGTCCGCTCAGGCGCGTCAGTCGCTGGAAAACGTAAAAGCTATCGTTGAAGCAGCAGGCCTGAAAGTGGGCGACATCGTAAAAACGACCGTTTTCGTTAAAGACCTGAACGATTTCGCAACCGTAAACGCGACCTACGAAGCATTCTTCACCGAACACAACGCGACCTTCCCGGCGCGTTCTTGCGTAGAAGTTGCCCGTCTGCCGAAAGACGTGAAAATCGAGATTGAAGCGATCGCCGTTCGTCGCTAAGTCTTATTAGAGAGCCCTGCTCTGGCAGGGTTCCTTAAGTATTGCAGCCTATAACTGAAAAAATCAATTCTCTTCCATTATTCTTTAAGGTGATGGTTTCATTTTCGATTATCCCCACTCCCCAATTATATAATTCCATTTCCTCTTTTTGCTGTAATTCTATATTCTCTGAGAAACAGGTTTGTCCTAAAACCCAGTTCAACCTTGAACTATAAACATTAATTTTAAGATCATCATCACTATCATTTTTCATCTTTTCCAATGTATAAACTATCTTATTGTGAATTTTAAAACTAACAATATTGTTATATCTTTCAACTGAATTAATAGAAAAAACACAGATAAACATTATAATTAGTAAAAAAAATATTTTTAGAGTAGTTCGTCTTATAAAAGTGTTCATTGATCATGTCCCCATAAAAAAGAATAACCAGATGAACCAATGAGCGCTTTATTTTTTTCCTGACACTTAATTACCCCCCATTTCTCTGCGACCAAGAATATATCATTTTCATGTGCAATTTTACGATAAACGTACCGGTAAGGCTGAAATGGATCGTGTAGAGTAGTGTTCATTTCCCTTACAATAATATTCCCAGACGATTTCTCCAAATAAACATATAAACCATGCCAGGATAGATTCTTTGCATAGTGGGTATTTGAATCATCGTTACGGCACCATTGTACAACCAGAAGATAGTGACTTTCACGCACGGGTAACCAGCAAACCGAAAGAATATACAGCATATAAAAAAAGGCACAAACTAAAGCGAAAGTGAGTATTTTTTCCATGTAAAATAAAGTGCTATGCTCAGTCATGCCATTTTACCTCTGACTCAATGGCACCAAAAATATTGTACTCTCTGGCCAGACACTCCTGATGAAACCTCCCCATAAAAGTATCATTCACAGGAACGACACTACCTAAACGAACACCAGAATTTGCGACACTAACATTCCAGTTATACCTGTCAAAAAACTTAAACTGAAATGTCAAATTATAACTACATAATCTACTACCATTGCTCATCGTATTTTTATACTTATCTTCGTTAATTTGCACCCGACCTTTACCCCAGTATTGATAACCTCCTATAGCATAAAACAAGTCTGGATCGCTAGAAATAAAATCATCAGTATTAACATGCGCAGAAGTAAACTCATGCTGACCTGGCGGTAATGTTTTACAAAAACTCTTTGCTGCATCCAATAATTGCATATAATTATCCCTTAACTGGGCTGATTTTCCCATCATATCAGTTAAGTTAATATGTATGTCTTCACCCGTATTTTGCAAATAATGCAGTAAATTTTCTTGTGCAAAAGGATAGCGATACTTTAAATATAAGCTCCCATCAATCAACTGCTCCAGGTAATATTTATAATAATAAAATTGATCTGAAAAATACCCCGCACTGCACCATTCACCACTTCCAACATCAATACTATATTCAGGTTCCTCTCTCCCCAATATATAAGCGTTCATAATGCTTCCTGAGAATAATTAACATGACAAGATGTTAACATTTATAATCTAGCGTATTCTGTTGGAAGACACTGGCAATGCCATAATTCAGAAAATATTTAGCTGTATTGGGTGCAACACAAAAAAAACGGGCATGGAAGCCCGGAATGAATTTAAGTTGGCCCGGTAAGCGCAAGCACCACCGGGCATTTATCACATCACGCCAAACAATTTCGGCAGGAACAGCGAAATCGCCGGAATGTACGTCACGAGCATCAGCACCAGAAATAGCACGAGGTAAAACGGCAGCATCGCCTTCACCACCTGCTCTATTTTCTGTTTACTCACCGCACTGGCCACAAACAGCACCGATCCTACCGGCGGCGTAATCAGGCCGATCCCTAAGTTCACCAGCATGATCATGCCAAAATGGACCGGATCAATGCCGAGCGCGTTGGTCACCGGCAGCAGAACCGGCGTCAGAATAAGGATCAGCGGAGCCATATCCATCAGCGTACCGATCAGCAGCAGCATGATGTTAATACACATCAGGATGACGTATTTGTTGTCCGAGATGCTGGTGAAGGCTTCGGTGATACGCATCGGCAACTGCATATAGGTCATGACGGCACCGAACGCAGCGGCAAAGCCTATCAGGATCATGACGATAGTGACCGTTTTCACCGTGCGGAACATCAGTTTCGGCAGCTCAGACCATTTATAGTCGCGATAGATAAACATGGTGACAAAGAAGGCCCACAGGCAGGCAATCGCCGCAGACTCCGTCGCAGTAAAGATACCTGACAGGATACCGCCCATGATGATAACAACGGTCATCAGGCCCCACAGCGTATCAACGAAAATCTTCAGCGCCTGGCGAAACGGCACACGTTCTCCTTTTGGATAACCGCGCTTGTGCGCAAAAGCCACACACATCACCATCAGACTGAGGCTTAACAGCAGCCCCGGCAGGATCCCGGCGATGAACAGCGCGGCAATCGACACCGTGCCGCCGGTTGCCAGCGAGTAGATAACCGAGTTATGGCTGGGCGGCGTGAGGATCGCCTGCACCGAACCGCTGGCCGTTACCGCTGCGGCAAAGTCACGCGGATAACCTTTTTTATCCATCTCCGGGATCATTACCGAACCAATGGATGCGGTATCAGCCACCGACGATCCGGAAATAGCGCCAAAAAAGGTTGATGCCACAATGTTTACCAGCGACAGTCCGCCGCGAATAAAGCCAACGAAAATATAGGCAAAGTTCACCAGCCGCCGCGCGATTCCCCCTTCGGCCATAATAGCCCCGGCCAGAATAAAGAATGGGATCGCCAGCAGCGAAAACTTATTCACCCCGCTGGTCAGTTGGATCATCACCGCTTCCAGCGGAATATCAATATACCAGGCCCCAATGATGGCGCTAATGCCAACCGCGTACGCTACCGGTACCCCAATCGCCAGCATAATGCCGAGCGTAAAGACGAGAATAAATGCATCCATCTGCTTTCCTTTCTGAAATGGGGGCGGTAACTAGCTGGTCGATCCCAGCATGACAACGGGACGTTGGTACTGCGGACCACGGAAAATCTTTTCTGCGATAAACAGCAGCGTTATGGCAGAGCCAATCGGCAACGGAAGATAGTTTTGCCCGGCGCTTAAAAGCGGGAATTCCGCCACTGGCTGGTCCCACAGTTCAAGACAGAGATTGGTTCCGTACCAGAGGATAAACAGGCTTATCGCCACCAACATAACGTCTGCGATTACCGAGCAATAACGGCGGGAAGCATCGCCCAGACGGTCAGTCACCATGCTCACCGCGATATGCGAGCCTGCGCGATAGCTTACCGCCGCGCCAATAAAGGTGAATGTCACCATACAAAGAATGGCGACGGGTTCTGGCCATGACAGGGCGTTATTCAGAACATAACGCGCGAATATGCCAATGGGGATAATGGCGACCATGACCAATAATGCAATACCGGCAATCCACATTGACACTCGATAAAGAAAATCCATTACCGATGAATAGCATTCACCCATAATTATCACCTCGAATTAATCAAAAGATTCAGGCGGAGGGTTGATATCCTCCACCTGATGAATTACTTCACATCCTGAATACGTTTGATCAAATCCTGGTGGTCTTTACCGTAATTATCCCGCACTGACTGCGTGGCTTTATAGAAATAGTCCGTATCAATATCGTGGAACTGAACACCGTTGGCTTTCATGGTCTCCAGTGATTTCGCATTATAATCCTGCCAAAGTTTGCGTTGCTCTACCTGTGCTTCTTTAGCGAGTTTAATAATGAGATCCTGATCTTCTTTTTTCAACTTATCCCATTTGGCTTTCGAGAACAGAAAAAGCTCAGGAATAATAAAGTGTCTGCTCCAGGTATAGTTTTTCACGACCGGCAAATAGTTATGCGCAACAAACGTTGGCGGGTTATTTTCCGTGCCATCAATAACGCCGGTCTGCATGCCGCTAAATACTTCACTGACGCCCATGACAACGGAGTTAGCGCCCATCGCTTTCAGGGTATCCAGCGCTATCGGACTTCCTTGAACGCGGATTTTCATACCGTGTAAATCTTCCGGTTTCACCACCGGATTTTTGGTGATCAGGTTACGCGTTCCGGCATCCATCCAGCCGAGGAACACCAGCCGCGATTTGGCGTTGGCTGTCAGACGGTCGCCAATCTCCTGACCAATCATACCGTCGAGAACCTTATGCAGATGGTCTTCATCACGAAAGATATACGGTAGGGTAAAGACGTTAATTTCAGGGAGAATGGCGGCAACAGGCGTCATTGAGACACGAATAATATCGATAGCGCCTAATTGCGCCTGTTCAATCATCTGTTTTTCATCGCCTAACACGCCACCTGGAAAGGTTTTAATCTCCAGACGACCGTCGGTCGCAGCGCTAAGTTTTTCCCCCATATGTTTCACTGCGACAACGTTCGGGTAATCAGCCGGATGCACATCTGCGGCGCGAAAAGTTTGTGCCAGCGTTGCATGACTCGCCAGCAATACAGACGCGCCAATACACAGACTTAACAGGTTTTTTGTCAGTTTCATTTGTCCTTCTCCAGAAGTTCATAATATCCATTAACAGGAATAGCTTGCAGAGCAAATGACTGCCGGAATTAAAAACAGGCAGCGAGAAACTTTCTTAACGACGTTACCTGCGCAGACTAACTGGTGTAACAATTTATTTCGATGACTGCGTTCACAAAAAATCGCAGATGCTTAAAATTTTTAGCACAGTGTTTCATTTTTGCAATACAGATCGTTTTATTGATACAAAAACAACGCAAAGAAGGCGATTTGATACTAATAACACCCGTTAGCATTTCAATAAAAATAAAACACTAATATTTTGGGAGAATATCTTTCGAATGAAAAAGAGAAATGCAGGATGGTATTAACACCATCCTGCAGAGACGTTGAGGATTACTGCCAGCCGTAGCGACGGCTATAAAAACCTTTCACAAGCTGGGTTAATGTCATGTAACCCGCCAGAATCGCAATCAGCCATGGGAAGTAGCTCAGCGGCAGCGCCTGCAATTGCAGATAGCTGGCCAGCGGCGAGAACGGTAATGCAATGCCGACGACCATCACCACCAGCGTCATCAGCATCAGCGGCCATGCGGCGCGACTCTGGATGAACGGCACACGACGGGTACGGATCATATGCACAATCAGCGTTTGCGACAGCAGGCCCACCACGAACCAGCCAGACTGGAACAACGTCTGATGTTCAGGCGTATTAGCATGGAAGACGAACCACATCAGGCAAAATGTCAGAATGTCGAAGATCGAGCTAATCGGTCCAAAGAAGATCATAAAGCGGCCCAACTCGGCAGGATTCCAGCGCTGCGGCTTTTTGATCTGCTCTTCGTCGACGTTATCAAACGGAATCGCTACCTGGGATACATCGTACAGCAGGTTCTGAATCAGTAAGTGCAGCGGTAACATCGGCAGGAACGGTAAGAAGGCGCTCGCCACCAGCACGCTAAACACGTTACCGAAGTTAGAACTGGCCGTCATTTTGATGTACTTCAGCATGTTAGAGAAGGTACGGCGTCCTTCAATCACCCCTTCTTCCAGCACCATCAGGCTCTTTTCCAGCAGAATGATATCCGCCGCTTCACGCGCAATGTCGACCGCGCCATCAACGGAGATACCAATGTCCGCCGCGCGCAGCGCCGGAGCATCGTTAATACCATCGCCCATAAAGCCGACCACATGGCCTTCGCGCTTGAGCAGCGTGACAATGCGCTCTTTGTGCATTGGCGTCAGGCGGGCAAACAGCGTGGTGCGCTGAGCAAGCCGAGCCAGCTCATCATCGCTTAACCCTTCAATGCTGCTACCGATAACCACATCGCCCGCATCCAGCCCCACTTCATGACACACTTTCGCCGCCACCAGCTCGCTATCGCCAGTGAGGATTTTCACCGTAATACCGCTGGCTTTCAGCGCCTTAAGCGCAGGTGCGGTGGTCTCTTTCGGCGGATCGAGGAACGCGATATAGCCTTCGAGGATCAGATCGGATTCATCAATACGCTGGTAATCACCTTCACGCGCTGGCAGGTATTTCGTCGCCACCGCCACCACGCGCAGCCCCTGGCGGTTCAGCGTGTCCGTGACGCGTTTCACCCGACGCAGCATGTTGTCATCTAACGGGACAATCTCACCGTTGTGGCGCACCTGGGTACAGACGTTGAGGATCTCCTGCAGCGCACCTTTGCACACCAACTGATGCACATCGTTTTCTTCAGCAACCACCACCGACATGCGGCGGCGTTCAAAATCAAACGGGATCTCATCGATTTTCTGCCAGCGGGTAGAGAGCAGGCGGGCTGACTCTTCGTCCACACCTTCCAACACCGCCGTATCCAGCAGATTCTTCAGCCCGGTCTGGTAATGGCTGTTCAGCCACGCAGAATGCAGGACGTGTTCGCTGGGTTTACCAGAGATATCCGTATGATTCTCCAGGACAATTTTATCCTGAGTCAGGGTACCGGTTTTATCGGTGCACAGAATATCCATTGCGCCAAAGTTCTGGATAGCGTCGAGGTGTTTAACGATAACCTTTTGTTTTGACAGCTTCACCGCCCCACGCGCCAGCGTCGAGGTGACGATCATCGGCAGCATTTCTGGCGTCAGTCCCACCGCCACAGACAGGGCAAACAGCGCCGCTTCCCACCAGTCACCTTTGGTGTAGCCGTTGATGATAAGCACGATGGGCGCCATCACCAGCATAAAGCGGATTAGCAGCATGCTGACGCGGCTGATCCCTTTCTGGAAGGCATTCTGCTCGCTTTCCTGCTCGCTGACACGACCCGCCAGTTGCCCGAACCAGGTATTGGCTCCGGTTGAAATCACGATGGCCTGCGCCGTGCCGCTCACCACGTTGGTGCCCATAAAGCACAGGGTATCGCATTCCAGCGGGTTGCTTTGCTGCGGATCGCGGCTGGTTGCCACTTTCTCCACCGGCAGCGATTCACCGGTCAGCGAAGCCTGGGCCACGAACAGGTCACGAGCCTGCACCACGCGCAGATCGGCTGGGATCATATCCCCTGCCGCCAGCTTGATAATATCGCCTGGAACCAACTGGTCGATCGGCAGTTCAACCCAGCCGTTCTCCCCTTTCTCGTTGATAACGCGCAGTACCGTGGCGGTGTTGCTGACCATCGCTTTCAGCGCATCCGCCGCTTTAGTGGAGCGCGCCTCCTGCACAAAATTCAGCAGCGTAGAGATGACGACCATCAGCGCGATAACGCCAGCGGCAAACAGATCTTCGGTGGCATAGGAAATTGCCCCGAGGATGGTCAGCAGGATATTAAACGGGTTGCGGTAGCAGACCCACAGATGCACCCACCATGGCGACGGCTTCTGCGCCGGCAACTGGTTCTCGCCATGTAATTCGCGAGCGTTTTCCACTTCTGCGGCGTTCAACCCTTCCGGGTGCGCGCCGAACGTTTTCCACAGCGCTTCTTCGTCCATCAGCGCCATTTTCAGGCAATGTTCGCTCAGCGATGGCGGGATCGGCGTGCTGGCAACGGTCTGGGCATTAGGCAACGGATCGCGATGCACCAGACGATGTGGCAAATGGCGGTTAAGCCGGGCAAATAGCTGGCGGGTAATATTTTTGAACATAAGCAGTCCCTCTGCACCAGTATAAACAGGCGCAGTAAATCCTTCAGGCGTGGCAAAGCCTTGCCTGGTGGCAATATTAAAATCACAACAGGGACGTCAGAACGTCACTGTCTTACAGTTCCGGTAAGACAGTGAAAGACAAGCTTACCGGAAAGGGGTATTTCTCCATTTCGGGAGAGGGGTGGGATCGGGATCCATATAGCCTCCGGTAAGTGAATGATTTGCGTCGCGGATTATACGCAGAAAACCATAAGGTTTGTGGCAATTATGGCGGTATGATAAACCATGGAAACTAAACCAAACGTATACCAGACTTTGCCCATTGCGCCGCGCTTGAGTAAAGTTATTCTCTATTTGGCATAACTTCACACGCAACACGGGAAAACAGGATGCAAAATCGGCTGACCATTAAAGACATCGCCCGCTTAAGCGGCGTGGGAAAATCAACCGTTTCCCGTGTGCTCAACAATGAAAGCGGCGTGAGTGAACGCACCCGCGAGCGCGTTGAAGCGGTGATGAACCAGCACGGTTTTTCCCCTTCCCGCTCCGCACGCGCCATGCGCGGACAAAGCGACAAGGTAGTGGCGATTATCGTCACGCGACTGGACTCGCTTTCGGAAAATCTCGCCGTGCAGACCATGCTGCCCGCCTTTTATGAACAGGGTTACGATCCGATCATGATGGAAAGCCAGTTCTCACCCGAGCTGGTTGAGGAGCATCTCGGCATGCTCAGACGCCGTAACATTGACGGCGTGGTGCTGTTCGGTTTTACCGGCATTACTGAAGCCATGCTCGCCTCCTGGCAGGATTCTCTGGTGCTGCTGGCAAGAGATGCCAAAGGCTTTGCCTCCGTCTGCTATGACGATGAGGGGGCCATTCGTACCCTGATGCAGCGTTTATACGAACGCGAGCATCGCCATATTAGCTTTCTTGGTGTTCCGCATAGCGATGTGACCACCGGTAAACGCCGCCATGAGGCCTACCTGGCATTCTGTAAAAAACACAAACTGCATCCTGTGGCCGCGCTGCCGGGTCTGGCCATGAAGCAGGGCTATGAGCAGGCCGCCAACGTCATCACCCCGGAAACCACCGCCTTAGTCTGTGCGACGGATACCCTTGCCCTTGGCGTCAGCAAATACCTGCAGGAGCAGCGAATAGAGAACCTGCAGCTGGCGAGCGTGGGCAGCACGCCGCTGATGAAATTCCTCCATCCGGAAATTATCACCGTCGATCCAGGATACGCTGAAGCCGGACGACAAGCGGCCTCGCAGCTGATCGAGCAGATCAACGGCCGCAGCGAACCACGGCAAATCGTTATTCCCTCCTCTCTCTCCTGATCGCTTTCTGAGCATTAATTTGTGATCTTCGCTGCGTTTCGGGAACGTTCCCATTTTTAAATATTCATCGAAGATATACTCTGGCGCCAACAACGAGAGAGTTGCCGAATGACGACGCAACAGCGTCTTTTCCGGTCTACGGGGAACACACATCATCATGAGCAAAATAAAACAAGCAGACATCGACCGGCTGATTGAGCTGGTTGGCGGGCGCGACAATATCGCTACGGTGAGTCACTGCATTACTCGCCTGCGTTTTGTCCTGAATCAGCCTGCATACGCCAGGCCGAAAGAGATCGAATTGTTGCCAATGGTCAAAGGCTGCTTCACCAACGCCGGGCAGTTTCAGGTGGTGATTGGCACCGAGGTGGGCGATTACTACAAGGCGCTGCTGGCGACAACCGGTCAGGCCAGCGCCGACAAAGAGCAGGCTAAAAAGGCCGCGCGGCAGAATATGAAATGGCATGAGCAGCTGATTTCTCATTTTGCGGAGATCTTCTTCCCGCTGCTGCCAGCGCTGATTAGCGGCGGTCTGATCTTGGGTTTTCGTAACGTGATCGGCGATCTGCCCATGAGCAACGGGCAGACGCTGGCGCAGATGCATCCTTCGCTGAAAACCCTCTATGACTTCCTGTGGCTGATTGGCGAAGCGATCTTCTTCTATTTGCCGGTCGGGATCTGCTGGTCGGCGGTGAAGAAAATGGGCGGTACGCCGATCCTCGGTATTGTGCTGGGCGTAACCCTGGTTTCACCGCAGTTGATGAACGCCTATTTGCTCGGCCAGCAGGTGCCGGAAGTGTGGAACTTCGGCCTGTTCAGCATTGAGAAAGTGGGCTACCAGGCGCAGGTCATTCCGGCACTGTTGGCTGGTCTGGCGCTCGGATTTATTGAAACACGCATGAAGCGCATCGTCCCGGATTACCTGTATCTGGTGATCGTCCCGGTGTGCTCGCTGATCCTCGCCGTGTTCCTCGCCCATGCCTTTATTGGTCCGTTTGGCCGCATGATCGGCGACGGTGTCGCGTTTGCGGTCCGTCATCTGCTGACCGGAAGTTTTGCTCCGATTGGCGCGGCGCTGTTCGGATTCCTGTACGCCCCGCTGGTGATCACCGGCGTGCATCAGACCACGCTGGCTATCGATATGCAGATGATTCAGAGCATGGGCGGCACGCCAGTATGGCCACTGATCGCCCTGTCGAATATCGCTCAGGCCTCTGCGGTGGTCGGGATCATTATCTCCAGTCGCAAACACAACGAACGTGAAATTTCCGTTCCTGCCGCGATCTCCGCCTATCTCGGGGTAACTGAGCCAGCAATGTACGGGATCAACCTGAAATACCGCTTCCCGATGCTGTGCGCGATGATCGGTTCCGGTCTCGCCGGACTGCTGTGCGGCCTGAACGGTGTGTTGGCAAACGGGATTGGCGTCGGCGGTTTGCCAGGCATCCTCTCCATCCAGCCGACTTACTGGCAGGTCTTTGGCATGGCGATGGTCATTGCGATTGTTATCCCAATGATACTGACCTCATTCGTTTACCAGCGTAAACACCGTCTGGGCACATTACAGATTGTCTAACTTTTCTTCGGGGCGCAGTTGCGCCCCAGCGTATTTCCAGGAAACAACCATGAATATTCCCCACTGGTGGCAAAACGGCGTTATCTATCAGGTTTATCCCAAGAGTTTTCAGGATACTACCGGCAGCGGCACTGGCGATTTACGCGGCGTGACGCAGCGCCTCGACTATCTGCAAAAGCTGGGTGTTGATGCCATCTGGCTGACGCCGTTCTATATTTCGCCGCAGGTTGATAACGGTTACGACGTCGCAGACTACATGTCTGTCGATCCGGCCTACGGCACGCTGGAAGACTTTGACGAACTGGTGGCGCAGGCGAAGGCGCGCGGTATCCGTATTATTCTCGATATGGTGTTTAACCACACTTCAACCCAGCACGCCTGGTTTCGTGAGGCACTGGATAAAGACAGCCCGTATCGTCAGTTTTATCTCTGGCGCGACGGCACGCCAGACTGCCCGCCGAATAACTGGCGTTCCAAATTTGGTGGCAACGCCTGGGGTTGGCACGCCGAAAGCGAGCAGTACTATCTGCACCTCTTTGCTCCGGAGCAGGCCGACCTGAATTGGGAAAACCCGGCGGTACGCGCCGAGCTTAAGAAAGTATGCGAGTTTTGGGCCGATCGCGGCGTGGACGGATTGCGCCTCGACGTGGTGAATCTTATCTCTAAAGACCAGGACTTCCCGAACGATCCCGACGGCGATGGACGCTGTTTTTATACCGACGGTCCACGCGCACATGAATTTTTGCGTGAGATGAACCGCGACGTGTTCACACCACGCGGTCTGATGACGGTCGGCGAAATGTCATCCACCACGCTGGAACATTGCCAGCAATACGCCGCACTTAACGGTAGCGAACTGTCGATGACCTTTAACTTCCACCACCTGAAAGTGGATTACCCCAACGGTGAGAAGTGGACGTTAGCAAAACCCGACTATGTGGCACTTAAAACTCTGTTCCGCCACTGGCAGCAGGGCATGCACAATCAGGCCTGGAACGCATTATTCTGGTGTAACCACGATCAGCCACGCATCGTGTCGCGTTTTGGCGATGAAGGTAAATACCGCGTTCCGGCCGCCAAAATGCTGGCGATGGTGCTGCACGGCATGCAGGGCACACCCTACATCTACCAGGGTGAAGAGATCGGTATGACCAACCCACACTTCCGCCAGATTACCGATTATCGCGATGTGGAAAGCCATAACATGTTTGCCACCCTGAACGGCCAGGGACACGATGCGCAAGAACTGCTGGCGATCCTCGCCAGTAAATCACGCGATAACAGCCGCACGCCGATGCAATGGGATGCCAGCAAACACGCGGGCTTCACCACGGGTGAACCGTGGATCAATCTGTGCGACAACGCGGCAGACATCAACGTGGCGGCAGCGTTGAGCGATGCCGACTCGGTGTTCTACACCTATCAGAAGCTGATCGCCTTGCGCAAAGCGGAGCCGGTTATCACCTGGGGCGACTACCAGGATCTGCTACCGGACAGCCCACATCTGTGGTGCTATCAACGAGAGTGGCAAGGGCAGCGGCTACTGGTGATTGCTAATCTGAGCGATACTTTCCAGAACTGGCAGCCAACCCATACCGACGGAAACTGGCAGGTGCTGATGCACAACTATGCCGAGGTTGCCAGCCAACCTGGGGACATGACACTACGGCCTTTTGAAGCGGTCTGGTGGGTGCAAAAATAGCTTGCAATTATGTTCAGGCCCGGTACGCACGGCGCTGCCGGGCGTTGTTACATACGCTTAGCTTACCCTTCTGTTTTTGCTGAATAATTAATCAGAATTTTCTGCCTACAATTTACAATCGGCTGTACTGCCCGTCATCTGTACGCTCCGATTTTTACTTTGCGCTACATCAAATAAATCGTAAACATCCTTGATGCAAATCACTACATATAGAACTTAAAATGCACGCCGACCCAATATGTTGTATTAATCGACTACAATTGCTACAACTACAGTGCACCGCTTCACGGTGGAATTGTGGATAAAGTGGGTCAGGATTGCGGGAAGTCATTGGCAATAGAGATGAATAAACCCATGGCCGCTTCCCCAACCTCTGTGGATAACCTGTTCTTATAAATATGGAGTGATCATGACACCGCATGTGATGAAACGAGATGGCTGTAAAGTGCCGTTTAAATCAGAGCGCATCAAAGAAGCCATTCTGCGTGCAGCTAAAGCAGCGGGAGTCGATGACGCAGATTACTGTGCCACCGTCGCAGAAGTCGTTAGTAGCCAGATGAATGAGCGCAGCCAGGTCGATATCAACGAGATCCAGACAGCGGTAGAAAACCAGCTGATGTCAGGTCCGTACAAACAACTCGCCCGTGCGTACATCGAATATCGCCACGACCGTGATATACAGCGTGAGAAACGTGGCCGTCTGAACCAGGAAATTCGTGGTCTGGTTGAGCAAACCAACTCTGCTCTGCTGAACGAGAACGCCAACAAAGACAGCAAAGTGATCCCGACCCAGCGCGACCTGCTGGCCGGTATCGTCGCCAAACACTATGCGCGTCAGCACCTGCTGCCGCGTGATGTCGTCCAGGCGCACGAGCGTGGTGATATTCACTATCACGATCTCGACTACTCTCCGTTCTTCCCAATGTTTAACTGCATGCTGATCGACCTGAAAGGTATGCTGACGCAGGGCTTTAAGATGGGTAACGCGGAGATTGAGCCGCCAAAATCCATCTCCACCGCAACCGCCGTCACCGCGCAAATTATCGCGCAGGTTGCCAGCCATATTTATGGCGGCACCACCATTAACCGTATTGACGAAGTTCTCGCACCATTCGTGACCGAGAGCTTTAATAAGCATCGCAAAACCGCTGAAGAGTGGCAGATCCCAGATGCCGACGGTTATGCGCATTCCCGTACCGAGAAAGAGTGCTACGACGCATTCCAGTCCCTTGAGTATGAAGTGAATACCCTGCATACCGCCAACGGTCAGACGCCGTTCGTCACCTTCGGTTTCGGCCTGGGAACCAGCTGGGAATCGCGTTTGATCCAGCAGTCCATTCTGCGTAACCGTATTGCCGGCCTGGGTAAAAATCGTAAAACCGCCGTGTTCCCGAAACTGGTGTTTGCGATTCGTGACGGTCTGAACCATAAGTTTGGCGATCCGAACTATGACATCAAGCAGCTGGCGCTGGAGTGCGCGAGCAAGCGTATGTATCCGGATATCCTGAACTACGATCAGGTAGTTAAAGTGACCGGCTCGTTCAAAACGCCAATGGGCTGCCGCAGCTTCCTGGGTGTATGGGAAAACGAGAACGGCGAACAGATTCACGATGGCCGTAATAACCTCGGCGTTATCAGCCTCAACCTGCCGCGTATCGCGCTGGAAGCTCATGGCGATGAAGCCACCTTCTGGAAACTGCTCGACGATCGTCTGGTGCTGGCACGTAAAGCACTGATGACCCGCATTGCGCGTCTGGAAGGCGTGAAGGCCCGCGTTGCACCGATCCTGTATATGGAAGGGGCCTGCGGCGTGCGTCTGAAAGCAGACGATGACGTGGCTGAAATCTTTAAAAACGGTCGCGCATCGATTTCTCTGGGTTACATCGGCATTCACGAAACCATCAACGCGCTGTTTGGCGACAAACACTTGTACGACAGCGAGCAGCTTCGCGCCAAAGCTATCGCCATTGTGGAACGCCTGCGTCAGGCAGTCGATCAGTGGAAAGACGAGACCGGCTACGGCTTCAGCCTGTACAGCACACCAAGTGAAAACCTGTGCGATCGTTTCTGCCGTCTGGATACCGCCGAGTTTGGCGTGGTGCCGGGTGTTACCGACAAAGGTTACTACACCAACAGCTTCCACCTCGACGTGGAGAAAAAGGTTAACCCGTACGACAAGATCGATTTCGAAGCGCCGTACCCGCCGCTGGCGAACGGAGGCTTCATTTGCTACGGCGAGTACCCGAACATTCAGCACAACCTGAAAGCGCTGGAAGACGTCTGGGATTACAGCTATCAGCACGTGCCGTATTACGGGACCAACACGCCAATCGATGAATGCTACGAGTGCGGCTTTACCGGTGAGTTCGAGTGCACCAGCAAAGGATTTACCTGCCCGAAATGTGGTAACCACGATGCCGCGCGCGTGTCGGTCACCCGCCGCGTATGCGGTTATTTAGGTAGCCCGGACGCTCGTCCGTTTAACGCCGGTAAGCAGGAAGAAGTGAAGCGCCGCGTTAAGCATTTAGGTAATGGGCAGATAGGTTAATTTCCGTTTGCAAAGGCCGTAGGCCTGATAAGACGCAATCGCATCGTCATCAGGCATCACAATGTTGCCGGATGCGGTGCAAGCACCATATCCGGCCTACATGCTTTCTGGACACCCGCTATGCGCTACCATCAATACTATCCCGTCGATATCGTTAACGGCCCCGGCACTCGCTGCACCCTGTTTGTTTCCGGGTGCGTACACGAATGCCCCGGTTGCTATAACAAAAGCACCTGGCGACTCAATTCTGGCCAGCCGTTTACCAAAGAGATGGAAGACAAGATCATTGCCGATCTGAACGACACGCGGATCCCTCGCCAGGGTATTTCGCTGTCCGGCGGCGATCCGCTGCATCCGCAAAACGTGCCGGATATTCTGCAACTGGTACAGCGTATTCACGCTGAGTGTCCGGGGAAAGATATCTGGGTGTGGACCGGCTACAAGCTTGATGAACTCAACGCCGCACAAATGCAGGTGGTGGATCTCATCAACGTGCTGGTCGATGGTAAATTTGTGCAGGATCTTAAAGACCCGGCGCTGATCTGGCGCGGCAGCAGCAACCAGGTTGTACATCATTTGCGTTAATCGCTAAAGCCGTTTGTTTGCATCGTGATAAACGGCTGAATGTTCTCGCTTACCTACCGCGACAACAAACACGACCACAACCTCATCCCGAACCTGGTACACCAGACGGTACCCGGACGATTTAAGCTTAATTTTATAGCAGTCAGGAAGACCATTTAAACGGGCAGAGTCAATTCTGGGGTTCAACAACACGTCGGCCAACTTCTTCTTAAACTGAGTCTTCACCGTATCACCCAGTTTATGCCACTCTTTTAAGGCTCTCGGGTCGAATTCCAGCTCATAAGTCATCCAGACTAACCTTGATTCCCTTTTGCGGGCTGGCAAGCCTTTCCCGGACTGTCTGAATGAGTGCATCTTCACTGTCGCTAAGGGTGACGGTTTTCACCGGCATGCGCCCCGTTTCCGCGACGTACTGAAACAGTAATCGCACAGCTTCCGTTGGAGTAATATTCAGTTTTTCCAGCACGGCATAAGCCTCATTTTTGAGTTTGTCATCCAGACGGACGTTCAGCGTGGCCATTATGCCTCCAGTAAAATCGAATGTGTAATGCAGTTTAGCATTACATTCGCATTACATCGAATTCTGGATAACGCCTCTCAAAAACGGCTCACACACTCCATCGCAACCGCTTTGAACTCGGTAAAATTGCGACACGCGCAGAGTCGCGTCATCGCGCGTTCGCGCAGGAAGGTGACGAAGATATCGTAGATAGCCATCGCCTCTTCGTATTCACTCTTGCTGATGGCGAGCAAGAAGATCACGTGGGCCGTTTCATCGCCCCAGGCGATACCCTGTGGGGCGAGGATGGTGTAGACCACCGTTTTCTTTGCCAGCAGGCCAAGGGCGTGCGGCAAGGCAATGCTGTCACCCAGCATGGTGCTGACGATGGCCTCACGCTCAACCACCGAATCAAGAAACTCTGCGCCGACAAAACCTTCATCCTGCAACTGACGACATAATGTTTTGAACAACGTTTGTTGATCCATTGGCTCGTTAATCACACGAAAATGGGCGGCATCGAAGAATTTGTTCAACATCCACGGACGGGTTCTGTCGACCAGCACCAGTTTGCCAATCTGCTCCAGTTGATAATCGGTAGGGAATGGCGCAATCATCACCACCGGCTTATCTTTTTCACCGATCCGCGCGGTAGAGATGACAAAATCTTCGCTGATGCTTTCCCGCTGTTCGTAGTCGCGCAGCGTTACGGTATCGACGATCTCTATCTGCGGATACTTACGCGCCAGCACCGCCTCAATCATCCGCGCCATCGCATTTCCGGCATCGCATACCAGCAGAACCTTCGGCTGTCTCTGGTAACCGATGTTGTAACTACGCTCCAGCCCAACACCGATATGCAGCACAAGGAAGCCAATCTCATTTTCACTGATGGTGTACGGCGTATATTTTCCCCATCCCGAGACGGCGGCCAGCGTCATGTCCCACGCCATGGGGTAGTGCTGTTTAATATTTTCCAGCAGTGGATTGGGGATCATTATCTGGTAACGCACCCGGGTGATCATCGTCTTAATATGCGTCAGCAGGTCAGCATGCAACTGTTTGTCATTCAACAGGTTGTAGTTGTACTGGCTGTTGATAAAACGCAGGATGTAATTGACCAACGCTTCGTCATCATCCGCATTGATAGCACTGGGCGCGATCTCTTGTACCTGGCGGGCAGCAATATGCACCTGTAGCCAGTTTTCTTCGGAAACGGAAAGTGGTTTGTCTGCCAGGCGGTGCAGTACCGCCGCGATTTCCCGCGTGGCCAGGCACACCGATTGATCGGCCTCTTCTGCGGCAAAATCCGGGAGTGGATACCCTTCGCTAATCCGCCGTACCGCCACCGCGCAGTACAAGCGTAAAAACAGCTCGCCCTCATCGGTCAGACGAATATGGAAACGGGCAAAAATGTCCTGCAAAACGGGTTGCAACTGTTCAGTAAGCCCTGCATTCAGCGCTTCTTGCGTTACTAACGGGTGCTGCGGATCCTGCTGTGCCAGCGTCCACAGCAAATCGGTCAAACAGGCGCGGATCGCCATTTCGCTGCCGAACAGCTTCATGCCGTGACGGGGACGCGTTTCCAGCGTCAGATGATAACGTTGCAGATGCTCGCGCACCTCAGCCATATCGTTTTGCAGCGTCGCGCGGCTGATAAACCATTCATCAGCTAAATCTTCCAGCTTCAGCGAGAAAGCCGACGTCAGGAAACGCACCACCAGCCAGTGTATCCGTTCCTGGCTGGTCCGCGGGATACGCAGCAACGTATTGGGCTGCTGCGTTTGCAGGGTGTGAAAGCTTGCCGGGTCGTCAATTTTGAGCTGATAACCATTACCCCGGCTGAGGACAAACTGTGCGCCGTGCTGGGTGAGCAGCGCGTTTAGCGCGGTGATATCCGCCCGTACGGTGCGTGTGGAAACCGACAACCGCTGCGCCAGCTCGTCCTGTGGAAGCGCTTCGTTTTGCAACATGTCAAACAGCTGTGCTAAACGTTGGTTGGGGAATCGCACGTCAGTTTCCTCATCTGTCAGTTAGCCTACGCAGGCCCGGGTCATTGCCATCAGCTGGCGTACGTCGTCCGGACGAGTGTTACCACTCACCTTATCAATAATCGAACTATAGATGTGAGGAATGATTTTACTCACTCCGGCATCGAGGGCAATTTGCAGGATTTCAGTGAAATTATCCAGATCGATACCGCCGGTTGGCTCCAGCCAGAAGTCATGACGGGCGCAGGCCTGCGCGACCGCAATGTACTCGTCACGGCATTTCAGGCCGCCCATCGGGAAGTATTTAATTGAGCTACCGCCCATGTCTTTGAGCAGCGCAATCGCGGTTTCTACCGGCACAATACCGTCCGGCGTCTGGCTGCTCAACGGACCAGTGGAGATTTTCACCTTGCCCGGCGTGCCGGTTGGCGAGACCAGACCGTTGACCACTGTCTCCTGCTGGCCCAGCAGCGCGCGACTGGTGGCCACGCCGGTAAAGACCTGATTGACATGCTGTGGCTGCACCTGACGGGAGATTTCACTGACCATCGCCGACTGGTTAGGATCGCCCGCCCCCAGCCCTACGGAGAGCGCATTGTCGATAAGGGCCGCGTATTCACGCATATCCGCTACCGCGCTTGCGACATCCGGGTAATTCTTTGACAGCACGCCAACCAGCACGTGTCCTTCCGCCGCCGCGTAAATATCCCGGGCATTTTCTTTGGAGCCTGCCAGCACGTTCAGGCAGACGCGGTCGCGATAAAAGTTAGGGGTCAGTTTCATGCTTCTTTCTCCTGCGAAATCACTTCACCAATTCGACGGGCCACAATCTCCAGCTGCGCACGATCGACGCTGCGCACATCGGCTTCGATAATGCCTTCGTTGGCTTTGTAACCACGGAAGTAAATCGCGTACTCCCCCTGTTTCAGCGCGTTGACCAGTTCCCCCGTAGCGATCCCGGTTACCGCTTCGTCAAACTTAATTTCCGTGCGGGCGATGTCGCGCCCTGCGCTATCCCACACCACGCGGGCGCTCACGCCGTTAAGTTGGTTCAGCGCATTAATGAACGGCGTCATTTTCTCGACCATCTCCGCGCCGCTCTCTTTCTGCGCGTTCAGATACAGTTCGATGGCACAGGTCAGGCCAAGAATTCCCTCTTTTCCCACCTTCATCGCCCGGCCAATTCCCGCCGTCTGGCGTTTCACCCACTCAACGTACTGGGTTTTACCAATCACCAGACCGCTGGTTGGTCCTTCTATCGCCTTGGCGCCGCTATAAATCACCAAATCCGCACCAACCCGGTAGTAACACTGCAAATCCTCTTCCGCCGCCGCATCCACAATCAGCGGCAGATTATGCGTACGCGCCACCACCGCAGCCTGCTCCACGCTGAGCATACTTTTCTGGACGCAGTGGTGAGATTTGATATACAGAATGGCCGCCGTACGCGGTGTAATAGCCGCCGCTAACTGCGCCGCGGAACATTCGTTGGCATAACCGGCTTCCACTAACTTACCGCCGCCAAGCGCCACCATCGTGCCCACCGGAGCGCCAAAGTTGACGTTGTGGCCTCTGGGCAGCACGATTTCGTTGTTCTCGATGGGCGTGACATGCAGATTCTCCAGCAGCCAGTCGCTGTCTTTAACCAGTACTCCAGCCACCGACAGGGCGATCCCCGCCGAGGCGCAGGAGACAACGGTTGCCCCTTCCACTTCCAGCAATTTCGCGATGTAGTCGCCAGTTTTATTGACCAGGTCTTTCATCTCGAAATAGTGGTTCATCCCCGCCATCGCCGCTTCAACCACTTCTGGTCGCGGCGTGGAAACGCCAAGCGCCGTCATGCGGCCTGAGGTATTAATCACCTGTTTTAGATCGTATTTCTCAAAAATCGAAGGCATGTTCCGCGCTCCCTTGTTCGGTCATATAGCCCCTGCCCGCACGTATTGCGGCAAGCGGCACCAGCAGTTGTTCAGCCTGCAGGCTGTCGTTTTCTGCATCTACCAGCACGGTTGGCTGGCGCTTAAGCGTAAAGAGGGTTAAATCGGCATCCAGACCGACCTGCAGTCGCCCCTTCTGTTTCAGGCGCAGACCGTCGGCGGCATTGGCGGTCACGCATTCAATGACCTGCGGTAGCGACATCCCAATGGCGAGGAATTTCGACATCACATTCGCCAGGGAATGCACCGGGCCGCTGATACGGTTGCGACAGTAAATATCGGAGCTGATGGTGTGCGGCAAAATGCCCAGTTCGATAGCGCGTTTTGCCACCGCAAAGCTCAGGCTGGCGGTGCCATGCCCAACGTCCAGACGCACGCCGCGTGAAATCGCCCGCGTCACTGACGCCCGCAGCTCGCCTTGCGGCGTCAGAATACGGTTCGGCTTACCGTTGTAGCAGTGGGTAATAATGTCGCCCGCGCTCAGGCGCTCGGCGATCTCATCCAGATCCGGCGGGTTGTTGCCGATATGCACCATCAGCGGCAAGTCACCGTTCTGCGCTTGCATCGCTTTGGCGCACTCCAGCGGTGTGATGCCATTTTCACCGACTACGCTGCTGCTCATGCGCGCCTTCAAACCGACGATAAAATCAGGGTGGCGTTTCACCGCCTGGCGTACCGCATCAGCGTCAATATTGGCCATGTTGGCCAGCTCGTTCTGGGCGATAAGCCCCACGCGGGAGATGTTCAGCAACGCATACACTTCGGTCGCAGCTTCCCGGGTCAGGGTGTAAAAATCGTCGATGTCATCCGCCCCGGTACTGCCCGCATCCACCACCGTGGTAACGCCGGTCGCAATACCGACGCTATCCGGCTGGTCGTGATAAATCGGGGATTTCGGGTAGCAATGAACGTGGGAGTCAATCCAGCCTGCGCTGACGTAACACTCGCCGCCCAGCTCGATGGTTTTCAGCGCCGGGCCATCAACGTCGCCCAAGGCCGCAATCTTGCCGTCTTTGAGCGCAATATCGCTCACCGTATCGTCAACGAGGCGCGCACGGCGCAGGAGTAAATCAAACATCGCTCTCTCCTTTGCCGGATGGCGGCGTAACCGCCTTATCCGGCCTGCAAATCAACAGTTAGCTAATGGCAATCGGGAAGATGGACCCGAGGATCATTGCGCCGAGGATCGCCCCGCCGGTAATCGGTTTTTGCCACAGATAAAACAGCAGCGCGCCCGCCAGAGAACCGATTCCGATAGGAATAGAAGCCGTCATCGCGCTGAGGATAATCAACGGTCCCAGGAATCGACCGGAGGCGTTACCGGCCCCCATCATGACGTCCGCACCGTAGGTTGAGTCGCTCTGGTTGATGGTGAACTTACGCGCCAGAATGATGATGTAGCCAATCGCCAGACCAATTACCAGACCGGTAACCAGCGAGGCGGCGAAGTTGGCGACCGGGAAGATAATGCCCGCGCCCAGCAGCAGCGCCGGAACGCCTAACCCGACCCCGGTCTGAATCGCCCCGCCGATATCCAAAATCCCCACCAGCGAACCTTCAATGATGCGGGCAAACAGGAAACTTGCGCCAAATGCCGCCACCGCCCCGTAGGAGCCGGTGTCCATTCCCGCCTTCAGCATCGCCACAAAAGCCACTTCGTTAAATGCGCCAATACCGTACAGGTAGTACATGTGTGTTCCGGCAAATACGCCAGAGGAGAGCAGGCCCACGAAGATCGGGAACGACCAGTCAGCGAACCAAAAACCTTTATTCTGTTCCATGATGACCTCCGTTATTTGCCGCTGAGCGAGTTGTGGATAAGTTCGAGCCAGTTAGGCACGGTCAGATGGAAGGATTCGATCATCTTCATGTCGAAGCCGCGGAAGAAGCCGCTCAGGACAAACAGCGCGACGATAGCCACCATCATCACTTTAGTGACGTGGTTCCAGCCGCTCTCTTCAACACCTTTGCCGATCAGAATGCCGAGAACCAGACCCGGGACGGCGTTGCCCATGATCAGCTGCGCCGCACCGCCAAAAACGGTGGCCCAGAAGCCGGATTTCTTACCAGCGTCGATCGCCGCCAGCCAGAAGATCACCGGCATCACGGTGTTAACCAGCAGGTTAGCAGCGGGCACCAACACCTTGACGGCGGTAACTTGCAACGCTTCCGGTACCGATGACGCGGTGAGGTTCAGGAAGGTCACCACGATCATCCCAATAACACCGCAGGCAATTGCCATGCGTTTAGGGTCGTGCAGCGTTTCACCGACGTTGCGATTTTTAATCATCAGCGCGGCGGCGCCCCAGTTGGGGATGATGCGATGGTCGACGTCCTGAGTGAACGCCCCCGCCGCAACGGAGGAAGCCCAGGCGTTAAAGAAGAAGCCAAGGCCGAACGAGAAGTGAGAAGCCGGATCCCCTTCACAGGAATTCAGTTCTCCCAGAGTACGAAACGCGCCCATCCCTTGAGTGGTAGGCGCATGAAACATGCGTGCAGCCCCAGCGCCGACACCAACGCCAACCAGGCCACCGATGATGAGCGATTTTATTAATATTATCAGGAACATAATTATGCCTTTTAATAGAAAATCAGCGTTGCGTAACGAAATCCACCTTGTCGAGATTGATGGCAGTCACGTTGACGGTCACGTCCAGCTCCACGCTGAAGGTGCGTCTTTCCCGGCGCAAAAAGAGGAATAGAAACGCCTCTTTGCGTACCGATTCACGCGCTTGAACAACCTGCACATCCTGTGGCTCAATACGCAGTAAGATATGCGGCGACGCTTTCATCACCGCCGCCTGAACGTGGTTCAGGGCATCGGCAAAGGCGCGAGCTTTAGTCTCGCCCTTACCCGTGACTCTCACCGTGGTGGTGAATTGCTCTTTCATGCTTAAGCGCCGTGTTTCTTTTGCCACGCCTGCACCAGGCGCTCACCGAGTTCTTCTTTGTCCATAAAACCGAATCCCAGTACGTTGCACCCTTCGTTGATGGCGGTTACCCCTTCATCGACCGAGCGCATGCCGTATTTCGCCTTGTAGCCGTATTTGGTCTGCGCGGTAATCGCCCCCGCACCACCGCTGCCGCAAAACGAGATGCCAAAGGTGGCGTTTTCTGCTTTCATCACGTCACCCAGCTTCATATCTGCCGCAACACCCGGCACCACAACGGCACGGCCACCCGCTTTCTCTACGCCTGCCGCCACTTTCTGGCCTTTACCCAGACGATCGCCAATCACTACGGTAATCTGTTCCATCTTTTGCTCCTTAAAGGTTGTCTTTCGCGACTTCGAAGTGCACCGACAGCAGCCAGGCCTCTTCCTCAGGAAGATTGCCAAACTCGGCGACCACGTCGCGGGCAAGCGCCATTGAATCGGCAGATATTTCATCAAACAAGCTGGCATCGACTTCTGGTAAGGGTTCACCCGTTACCGAGCGGTGCGCCATGGCGCGAACATGCGACGTCAGCATCTGTTCCTGTACGGCGTTGGGAATAATGTTGCGTTCACGCAGCAAGGCATACACCTGCGCCAGCATGCGGTCGGCCAGTTCCACCGATTCCCCCATGTCATTCATTACAGCTCCGTTATTCACTCGTCTTACCCCGTTAATGTCTCTGAGGGTAAATTAGCGACGGAGGTTATAAGTTTGTAGCGAGTTGTTTTCCACTTCGAAGTGGAAAGGTGTGCAGCGATAGTGATCTGTGCCGCAAAAAGGGCTGGAACCACGATTTATCACTGGAAGAATGTGATTGAGATCGCAAGAGCGAGCAGCAAAATGGAAGGAAGTGCGAATAATGAATGGACGATAAAAATGAAAAAATGTGATGGGGATAGCGTTTACTTATGGGGCGGGCAGTAACGGGGTATTTTATCCGGCCTGCGGGTATGCAGGCCGGATAGCGTAGATTAACGGAACTTCTTGTGGTTTTCGTTGCGCGTGGTTTTCAGCTCTTCCGCAACGGCTTTCGCCTCTTTGACTTTACCTTCGTTCGCCAGCTTCAGCGCGCCGTCAATCTGGCCGATCAGCGTGTCAAAGCCGTGGCGGAAATCTTTCATCTCCGGGCTGTCCGGAGATTTGTTTTCCAGCTTCGGCGGCGTTCCCTTTTGCGCGTCCAGCGCGGCTGCACGCATTTTGGTTAACGCATCTTTCAGTTCAGTCGCATTATCCGTTTTTTCGACGATTTTCAGGTTGTCGTTGAGGATCCCCATATCGTCTTCAAGATCGGCTGCAAACGCAGAAGAACCAAGAACCAGCGTTGAAGCTGCGACGATCGCTAACAGGTGTTTACGCATTGCTCACTTCCTTTTTTATTATTCAAAAATAAACAAACGCCAGATACCCTCAATAATTCACGCCACAGCTTGAAGTATGACGGGTATTATTGCCCGGCGATCTTCATCTCCGGCAACAGGACCGAACCACACTGAATATTACTGCGCGTTTCAATATCGTTGCCGACGGTGACGATATTACGCCACATCTCTTTTAAGTTACCGGCGATGGTGATTTCACTCACCGGATACTGAATTTCACCATTTTCGACCCAGAAGCCCGCCGCGCCGCGCGAGTAATCGCCGGTAATGCCGCTTACGCCCTGCCCCATCAGCTCGGTAACCACAAGACCTGTGCCCATCTCTTTAAGCAACTGCTCGAAGCTTAGACCCTGTCCCGGAATTCGCCAGTTGTGGATCCCGCCTGCATGACCGGTGCTCTTCAGCCCCAGCTTACGTGCGGAATAGTTGGTCAGCAGCCACTGAGTCAGCACGCCGTCTTTAATAATGTCGCGGCGTTCGGTCCGTACGCCTTCGCTGTCGAACGGCGACGACGCCAGCCCTTTCAGCAGGTGCGGATGTTCTTCAATGGTCAGCCATTCCGGCAGAATTTGCTTGCCCAGCGAGTCGAGCAGGAAGGTGGATTTGCGGTACACAGAACCACCGGCAATCGCGCCGACCAGGTGTCCGAACAGTCCGGTCGCCACTTCATTGGCGAAAATCACCGGCGCTTTCATGGTGGAAAGCTTACGCGGAGACAGGCGAGATAAGGTACGGCGAGCACAGTCAGCCCCCACCCACTCCGGCGTTTGCAGATCGCCCATCGCCCGGCCAATGGTGTAGGCGTAATCACGCTCCATATCGCCATTTTCCTCTGCGATTACGCAGCTGGAAAGGGAATGGCGCGTGGAGCAATAGCCCTGCAGCATGCCGTGGCTGTTGCCAAACACTTTGATGCCATAGTGGCTGTTAAAGCTGCCGCCTTCGGTGTTGGTGATGCGTTTGTCGGCCTGTAGTGCCGCCTGTTCAGCACGAGCAGCCAGTTCGATAGCTTCGTCAGGGGAAACTTCCGCCGGGTGGAACAGGTCCAGATCGGGCGCATCAAAGGCCAGCAGTTCTTTATCTGCCACGCCCGCGCACGGGTCCGGCGAAGTGTAACGTGCAATGTCCAGCGCGGCCTGCACGGTACGTGCAATCGCCTGCGGGCTTAAATCGGTGGACGATGCGCTGCCCTTACGGTTCTGGTGGTAAACCGTAATCCCCAGTGCACCATCGCTATTGAATTCGACGTTCTCCACTTCACCATAACGGGTGCTGACGCTAATACCCGTGGTCTTGCTCACAGCGACTTCCGCGCCATCCGACTTACCTGACGCTAATTCCAGTGCCGTCGAGACTGCTTCTTCCAGAATCTTACGCTGCGCTTCAACTTGTGAGATTACTTTCATCGCAAATGCCATAATGTAGAGAGAGTTTCTCTGAAGTCTAACAGAGAACCGTTTTTCAGTGCGCATCTTAACTGGTAACATTAGCCTCTTTTTTTAAGGAGCCTGACATGACTAAGCAGCCCGAAGACTGGCTCGACGACGTTCCCGGTGATGACATCGAAGACGAAGACGATGAAATTATCTGGGTCAGTAAAAGTGAAATAAAACGTGACGCCGAGGAGTTAAAACACCTGGGTGTGGAACTGGTAAAACTGGGGAAAAACGCGCTGGACAAAATCCCGCTCGATGCGGATTTACGTGCCGCGATTGAGCTGGCCCAGCGTATTAAGATGGAAGGTCGCCGTCGTCAGCTGCAGCTGATTGGCAAAATGTTGCGCCAGCGCGATGTTGATCCTATCCGTCAGGCGCTGGACAAGCTGAAAAACCGTCACAACCAGCAGGTCGTTGTTTTCCATAAGCTGGAGCAACTGCGTGACCGTATGGTTGACGGTAGCGATGAAGCTATCGAAGAAGTGATGAACCTGTGGCCTGACGCCGATCGTCAGCAACTGCGTTCGCTGGTGCGTAACGCCAGGAAAGAAAAAGCGGGCAACAAGCCGCCAAAATCTTCCCGCCAGATCTTCCAATATCTGCGCGAACTGGCGGAAAACGAAGAGTAATTCTTCGGCTATGACTCTTATAAGGGTAATAAATTACCCTTATAAGACATTTATATTATCAATATAATAATCAACACTATTCTTTCTAGCTATTTTTAATAGTACTCAAATATTGTTGCAGTCAGCACCCGAAAGTGATTGAATCTAAATTCTGAACGGAAGCGCTTCGGATAATATTTATATTCACAAGGATTATAAAATGGAGAAAAAATCAATTAATGAAAAATGGCGAGAACGTTTTGACTTTCTGAGCACACATGGATTGCCAGGAACATCATCTTATAAAAAAATTTATAGAACAATGAAGTTTGGACAGAGGATAAGTATAGGAGCCAACTTATATGCTTTTTTCTTCGGTTTCGTCTACTTCTGCGTCCTGGGCTTATGGAAAAAGGGACTGGTATTATTTTTGGGCGTAGCGGCCATACAGGCCGCACTGATCGCAATAGAAACTGTGGCAGATATTGATATGAATGCCTTTGCCAAAGTCATAAATATTGGATACTCCTGTGTATGCTCTTATTTAGTCAATACTGCCTACTACCTGCGCATGGTGAAAGGTGTTGAAAGTTGGAATCCGTTCCAAGGGTTAACCCGAAAAAGCGCAGAAGCGGTGTCGAACCTGCCATCACGTCAGTATTAATCTCACAGGGAGCATATTTGGCTCCCTGCTATTATTAAAAAGCAAATAATAATGTAGTAGATATGTACATCGCAGCTGATAAGCAGGTGATAATGAAAGCACAAAACGCCTTTAAACGATAATTTGACGATATCATTCCGGCAATACTCATCGAAAAACCAATAACAAAAAAGAGTATTCCAACCATGACGAAAAATATCGCCATACCATCACCATCATCAATACCTGCGGTTATGAGATACAAGAAAAAGCAAATTGCAAGAATTAACCCAATGAAACTTACCCATAGAGAAACCGTTACCATCTCTCTGTTACCATCGCATGAAGAGACTATACTCGCTGTCATATTAATGAGACTGATCCTTGTATTGAATATTAAAATAATGTTTTCAATATGCAGAAAAATTATATTTATTGCAATGACCTATCAGAACAGGAAAAAGAAAGCTGACGACATTAGCTTTCTTTTTTATTTAGAGAAACAAAGTTTAGCGAAACGAGCTTGCCGGATGGCGGTGCAAACACCTTATCCGGCCTACGATCCGTTGTAGGCCCGGTAAGCGTAGCGCCACCGGGCATTTTTTTACTCTTCTTCTGCCTGAGCTTTCTTCGCCAGGCCATCCAGCAGTTTTTGATGGATGCCGCCAAACCCGCCGTTGCTCATCACCAGAATGTGATCGCCAGGCTGTGCGGTTTTCACCACCATATCTGCCAGTGCATCCACATCGCCACTCCAGTGCGCAGGCTGAACGCAGGCTTCCGCGACTTCTGCTACCTGCCACGGAATGTGCGGGGGTTGCAGCAGGAACACTTCGTCTGCACGCCCTAACGACGGCGCCAGGTCATCTTTGCACAGGCCCATTTTCATGGTGTTCGAGCGAGGTTCCAGCACCGCGATGATGCGCGCCGTGCCGCCCACTTTACCGCGCAGTGCGGCAAGCGTTGCCAGAATGGCCGTCGGGTGATGGGCGAAATCGTCATACACCGTCACGCCATTGGCTTCACCGCGCAGCTCAAGACGGCGACGGGCGTTGATGAACGAGCCCAATGCATTGGCCGCATCCGCAGGTACGACGCCAACATGACGCGCGGCTGCAATCGCCATCAGGCCGTTGTGCATGTTGTGTTCGCCGACCAGGCCCCACTTCACTTCGCCAACTTTTTCACCGTCCAGCCACACTTCCCACTCGGAAGCATCGGTGGTCAGTTTTTTCGCCTGCCAGTGACCTTGTTCGCCCACCAGCTCTTGTTCGCTCCAGCAGCCCATCGCCATCGTCTGTTTCAGATTAATGTCGTTTTCCGGGTAGATGATGCGTCCCTGGCCCGGCACGATACGCACCAGGTGGTGGAACTGTTTCTGAATAGCTTTCAGATCGTCAAAGATGTCCGCGTGATCAAACTCAAGGTTATTGAGGATCAGCGTGCGCGGGCAGTAATGCACGAATTTAGAACGCTTGTCGAAGAACGCGCAGTCGTACTCATCCGCTTCAATCACGAAGAAGTCGCTCTCGCCGAGGCGCGCGGAAACCTCAAAGTTGCCCGGAACTCCGCCGATCACAAAGCCAGGTTTATAGCCACAGGCTTCGAGGATCCAGGTAGCCATTCCGGCGGTAGTGGTTTTGCCGTGCGTTCCCGCAACCGCCAGAACCCAGCGATCGCGCAATACAAAGTCATGCAGCCACTGCGGGCCAGACATGTACGGAATGTTCTTTTCCAGCACCGCTTCCACGCACGGATTGCCACGGGTCATGGCATTGCCGATGATCACCAGGTCCGGCTGCGGGTCGAGCTGGCTGACATCGTAACCCTGAATCAGATCAATGCCTTGCTTCTCAAGTAAGGTACTCATCGGCGGATACACATTGGCGTCCGAACCGGTTACTTCATGACCGAGCGAGCGCGCCAGCATCGCCAGACCGCCCATGAAAGTGCCACAAATTCCCAAAATATGAATGCGCATACGTCACTATCCTTTTTTAATCTGGGGGCCATTTTACGCACATGTCCGGCAAGTGAGAAACGCATTTCAGGATATTCCGCAGTTTGCTGGCGCGATTCACCTAAGCGCAGCAATGGAAATATTTGTTAATATTGTTGCGGTCGCTTTACTCCACATAAATTGCAGGGAAAGTGTTATGAAAACGTTAGGTGAATTTATTGTCGAAAAGCAGCACGAGTTTTCTCATGCTACCGGTGAACTCACTGCTTTGTTGTCGGCAATAAAGCTGGGCGCCAAGATCATCCACCGCGATATCAACAAGGCCGGTCTGGTCGATATCCTGGGTGCCAGCGGTGCTGAGAACGTGCAGGGAGAGGTTCAGCAAAAACTCGATCTGTTCGCGAACGAAAAACTGAAAGCTGCACTGAAGGCGCGCGACATTGTGGCGGGCATTGCCTCAGAAGAAGAAGATGAAATCGTCGTCTTCGAAGGCTGTGAACACGCAAAATATGTTGTGCTGATGGATCCGCTGGATGGCTCATCCAACATCGATGTTAACGTCTCTGTGGGTACGATTTTCTCTATTTATCGCCGCGTTACCCCAGTCGGCACGCCGGTCACAGAAGAGGATTTCCTGCAGCCGGGCAACAAGCAAGTTGCTGCGGGCTACGTTGTTTATGGTTCTTCCACCATGCTGGTATATACCACCGGCTGTGGCGTACACGCCTTCACCTACGATCCTTCTCTGGGCGTATTCTGCCTCAGCCAGGAACGTATGCGCTTCCCGGCGAAAGGCAGCACGTACTCCATTAACGAAGGCAACTACATCAAATTCCCGAACGGCGTGAAGAAGTACATTAAATTCTGCCAGGAAGAAGATAAGCCAACCCAGCGCCCGTATACCTCACGCTACATTGGCTCTCTGGTTGCGGATTTCCATCGCAATCTGCTGAAAGGCGGGATCTACCTGTACCCAAGCACCGCCAGCCACCCGCAGGGGAAACTGCGTCTGCTGTATGAATGCAACCCGATGGCCTTCCTGGCCGAGCAGGCGGGCGGCAAAGCCAGCGATGGTAAAGAACGCATTCTGGATATCACCCCAGAAAGCCTGCACCAGCGCCGCTCTTTCTTCGTGGGTAACGACCATATGGTTGAAGATGTAGAACGCTTTATCCGCGAGTTCCCGGACGCGTAAGTATCATTCATCGCACGGACGTAGGCCGGATAAAGGCGTTTACGCCGCCATCCGGCCTACAAAATCTATCGTCCGGTTACGCTTTCTGTAGCTTAAATACGGCCATTGCTTCGATTAGCGCTGAAGACTGTTCTTCCAGCGAGCGGGTAGCCGCAGAAGACTGCTGTACCAGCGCCGCGTTCTGCTGCGCCGTTTCATCCATCTGAATTACCGCGATATTCACCTGCTCTATGCCGCGACTCTGTTCCTGGGACGCACTGGCAATTTCACGCATCAGTTTGGTCATACGCATAACCTCGGTCGCGATTTCATCCATGGTTTCGCCCGCCTGCTGCGCCAGTTCGCTGCCTTCCCCCACATGGGTGTGCGAGTCGCTGATTAGCGTACGGATCTCTTTGGCCGCCTCGGCGCTGCGGCTGGCCAGGTTACGTACTTCACCTGCAACAACCGCAAAGCCCCGCCCCTGCTCACCAGCTCGCGCCGCTTCAACGGAAGCATTAAGCGCCAGAATATTGGTCTGGAAAGCAATGCCATCAATCACGCTGAGGATGTCGGCGATTCGGCTGGAACTGCCGGAAATATCGCGCATTTTCTCGATCACATAGCACACCATCTCGCTGCCGCGATCGGCGGTATCCGACACCGATTTTGCCAGCTGGTGCGCCTGTTCCGCATTCTGCGCATTCTGTTTCACCGTCGCCGTGAGTTCTTCCATGCTGGCGGCGGTCTGCTCCAGCGAAGTGGCCGTTGATTCAGTGCGTTGCGCCAGATGCTGGTTCCCGGCCGTCAGTTCACGACTGCCAATATCAATTTGCGAACTGGCATCGCGTACGCGCTGTACCGAGTCGCCCAGCGCATGGCGCATGTCATCCATTGCCGCGTTCAGGCGATTGAATTCGGCGCTGGCCGACAGCGTGGCAACCGGCGATAAGTCCCCCGTTGCGAGGCGTTCCAGTTGCTCAACCATGGTATCCAACGGTTTGAGAAACTTATTTCGCAGCATAAACCAAATAACCGCCAGCAATGCGATAGCAGCCAACATCGCAGTACTCATAATACCGTGGTAGATCAATGAGGTAATGACGCGTGTAGAGGCATATAGCCCCATACCACCGGTCAGTAACAGAAGGAACGTCAGCAAAGACAATAACACCAACAAACTTGATCGAATTGAAAGGGATTTTGGCATCGTTATATTTCCGGTTGTAGGGTTAAAACAGACCTGTACAGAACCTATCGACTACAACCGGAAAAAGTTTAGATATTTAAATGTTTTGTGAAAAATCAGGATGTTACTTTGGTGTTGCCGCCGTACCCACTCGGGTAACCGGCGAGCTTTGACGATTTTCCCAAAGCACCGTCAGACCACGCTGTAACGCTATAAAAATAAACAATAAAATGCCGATCGCGATCTTCGTCCACCAGGAACTTAATGTTCCGTCAAAATTAATGTAGGTCTGGATCAGCCCCTGAATGGCGACGCCAAACAACGTCCCTAACACTGTACCGACCCCGCCGCTTAGCAGCGTTCCGCCAATCACGACTGAAGCAATCGCATCCAGTTCGACGCCAACGCCCGCCAGCGCATAGCCCGCCTGGGTATAAATGGAAAAAACAATGCCGGCAAGCGTCGCCAGCCCGGTAGACAGCATATAAATGCGAATGGTGGTGCTGCGGGTTGAGATGCCCATCAGGTTGGCAGAGGTGGCGTTGCCGCCAATCGCGTAAACCTGATTACCAAAGCGCGTACGGTGTGCCAGGAATATGCCGATGACGACAACCGCCAGCATCAGCAATCCCATCGCGCTCAGGCGACCACCGCCGGGAATTTTCCATGCCAGGCTTGAGAGCGTGTCATAAACCGGATGGTTAATCGGGATGGATTCTTCTGAGACCAGATAGCTGACGCCGCGCAGGAAGAACATTCCCGCCAGGGTAATGATGAATGCCGGGATCTTCAGCGCATCAATCAGTAACCCCATAAACGCGCCAAACGCGCAGCCCATCAGCAAAACCAAAGGGAACGCCAGCAGCGGGGAAATACCCCAATAACCAATGGCCTTCGCCAAAAATACGCCGGTAAAGGCGATCACCGAGCCAACGGAAAGGTCGATCCCGCCAGAGAGAATTACGAAGGTCATGCCCACAGCAATAATGCCCAGAAAGGCGTTATCGGTCAGGATATTGCAGATGACTCGGGTGGAAGCAAAAGCGGGAAACTGCGTCAGGCAATAAAGGTAGCCCAGCACAAACACGCCGAGGGTGATCATCAGCGGTAAATTACGTTTTATCATGACCACGCACTCCTTTTATCAGGCTGATAAAGCGTTGTGACTGCACGACCAGCACACACAACACCACCACGGCTTTGACCACCTGATTCAGTTCCGGCTGGAAGCCCGACAGCAAAATCCCGGTGTTCATGCCCTGAATAATCAATGCGCCTACCACCGACAGCAGCAGGTTAAAGCGCCCGCCCATCAGCGAACCGCCGCCGATAACCACCGCCAGGATGGCATCCAGTTCCAGCCACAATCCGGCGTTATTGGCATCTGCCCCGCGGATATCCGCCGTGACGATAATGCCAGCGATAGCCGCGCACAGGCCGCTCAGCACATAGGTGAGCATCACGATAATGCGGGTGTTCACCCCGGCGTTTTTTGCCGCACGAATGTTGATACCCACCGCTTCGATAAACATACCCAGCGCCGTTTTCCGCGTCAGCAGCCAGAACACTACCAGCGTGAGCAGTGCAATAATTACCGGCGTGGGGAACAGTAAGAGCGAGCCGCTGCCAAACCATGACAGTTCGGGCGAGTTAAAGGTGACGATCTGCCCGGAGGTGATAAGCTGCGCCACTCCACGCCCGGCCACCATCAGGATAAGCGTGGCGACAAACGGTTGGATCTTGAGGATGGCCACCAGAATCCCATTCCACAGCCCAGCCAGAATGCCGGAGCCTAAGGCGGCAAGCAGCACCACCGGAAGACTGTGCCCGGCCACCGTCATCGCCGCGGTAGTGGCGCCAGCAATAGCCATGACGGCCCCCACGGAAAGGTCGATGCCGCCGGTGGCAATCACCAGCGTCATACCAATCGCCAACAGTGCAACGGGAGCGGCGCGGTTGAGAATATCAATCGGGCTACCAAACAGACGACCATCCTGCAAAATCACCTGGTAGAAGTGCGGGGCGACCAGGCTATCCACCAGCAACACAAGCAGTAACGCCACCAGCTGTGGCATCCCCTTTGGCCAACGGAACCGCCGTTTAGGCGGATTGGATTGAGGGAGAGATTGAGGCATCACCATAGTCTCCTTAGGCCGCAATGGCGTTCATGATCGCCGGTACGGACAGTTCAGCCAGTGGGATCTCGGCCACCTGTTTGCGATCGCGCATAATAATGACCCGATCGGCATAGCCCACTAACTCTTCCAGTTCGGATGAAATGACCAGCAGCGCCAGACCATCCGCGCACAGCGTTTCGATCAGGCGGATGATCTCCGCATGCGCGCCAACGTCGATCCCACGCGTGGGTTCATCGAGGATCAGGAACTGCGGTTTGGTCAGTAACCAGCGCGAGAGCAGTACTTTTTGCTGATTGCCGCCGGAGAGAAATTCGATCGGCTGCTCAGCGTTGGGGGTGCGAATTCCGAGCTGGCGGATAAACCGCTCGGCAATCTCGTTTTGTTCTTTCCGCGGGATAGGCCGCAGCCAGCCACGCTGCGCCTGCAACGCCAGAATAATGTTTTCCCGCACCGAGGCGGCGGCAATAATGCCATCCGTTTTGCGATCCTCCGGGCAAAAACCGATCCCCATACACGAAGCCTGATGCGGCGATCGCAAGGTCTGCGGTTTGCCTTTGATCAGCGCACTTCCGCTGTCGGCGGGTTTAATACCGAAGATCACCTCCGCCGTTTCCGTTCGCCCGGATCCCAGAAGTCCGGCGAGACCGACGATTTCACCGGGACGCACCTGTAGATCAAACGGCGCGATGGTGCCTTTTTTGCCAAAGCCGCTGAATGCCGCCACCGGTTTATCACTCAGCAAGGTGCGGCCCGCACGCTGTAGCGCATGGGTATCCAGTTCGCGGCCCAGCATCATTTTGACCAGTTCGATCTGAGGCAGCTCGCGGGTTTCACGGCAGCCAACGAAGCCGCCGTTACGCAGGACGGTAATGCGATCGCTGACCTGATAAACCTGATCGAGAAAGTGGGTGACGAAGATCAGACTGACGCCGCGATCGCGCAGATGTCGCATCAGACCAAACAGCATTTCAACTTCCTGGGTATCAAGACTGGCAGTCGGCTCATCGAGGATCAGCACTTTCGCGGAGAGATCGATCGCCCGACAAATGGCGACGATCTGTTGCATCGCCACGGAAAAGCGGTTCAGCGGCTCGCGTACGTCGAGGGAAAAACCGTATGACGCCATCAGCTCCGTCGCGCGTTTTTCCATTTGCTTGCGCTGAAGCAGGCCAAAACGCCGCGGTTCACGGCCAATAAATAAGTTATCGGCAACCGACATATTGGGCAGCAGGTTCACTTCCTGGTACACGGTACCAATACCCAGTTGTTGGGCATGGGCGGTGTTTTTGGGGGAGATCGGTTGGCCTTCGAGCCAGATAGTGCCGCGATCGGCATGGTAAACGCCGGTCAGCGCTTTGATCAGCGTCGATTTGCCGGCTCCGTTTTCTCCCAGCAGCGCCATAATCTCGCCACGACGCAAGCTGAAATCCACGTTATCCAACGCTTTGACGCCGGGAAAGAATTTGCTTAATCCTTCGGTGCGGAGGATTTCCTGATGTTGGTCGGTGGTCATGGCATTCCTCCGTTACGAAATCACGGCGTTTCGTAGGCCTGATAAGCGCAGCGCCATCAGGCAATAAATGCCGGATGGCGGCGTAACGCCTTATCCGGCCTACGCAAGACCGACAGCAAAACTAGTAGCCCATGTTTTTCTTCTTCTCTAACTCTTCTTTCGCCGTATCCGGCAGATAGAGGATCGACTTGGTAATGGTCAGCTTCTCAGGCATCGTGCCGTCTTTTTTGAATTTCTCCAGCGCGTCGAATGCCGGGCCAGCCATATTTGGCGTCAGCTCGACGCTGGCGTTGGCTTCACCGTCAATCATCGCTTTGTAGATATCCGGTACGCCATCGATAGAACCGGTGAGAATATCTTTGCCAGGTTTCAGGCCCGCTTCTTTGATCGCCTGGATAGCACCGATCACCATGTCATCGTTGTGGGCGTAAACCATGCAGATGTTCTTGCCGTTGTTTTCCGCTTTGATAAAGCTCTCCATCACTTCTTTCCCTTTACTGCGGGTGAAGTCGCCGGACTGAGAGCGAATAATTTTGATGTTTGGCGCGTTAGCTATAGCTTCAGCAAATCCTTTTTTACGATCGATCGCCACGCTGGCCCCGACGGTCCCTTGCAGCTCAACGACGTTACACGGCTTGCCGTCCACTTGTTTAATCAGCCAGTCGCCGATCAATTTGCCTTCCAGCACGTTGTCAGCGGTGACGGTGGTCATATAGAGAGATTTGTCTTTTACATCGATGGAACGATCGAGCAAAAAGACCGGAATGTCGGCATCTTTAGCTTCTTTTAAAACCGGTTCCCAACCCGTTGCCACGACCGGCGCAATAAAGATAGCGTCGACGCCCTGCGCAACAAATGAGCGGACTGCTTTAATCTGGTTTTCCTGCTTTTGCTGGCCATCAGCGATTTTCAGCGTAATTCCCCGCTTTTCGGCCTCGCTTTTCGCGACGTTGGTTTCTGCGGCGCGCCAGCCGGATTCAGAGCCAACCTGCGAAAATCCTACGGTTAAAGGGGCTGCCATTGCCATAGACGACATGGCTGCCGAAACTGCTGTGACTAAAAGTAAGCGCTTCCACATAAGTGCGTCCTCGTAGGGTGATTATTGTTGGTTAATTAACCGTTGCGAAAAAACTATAGACAATTGAGCATGTAACGGATTGCGTTACATCACACTTCAAAAAAGTAAATAAAACGTTAATCACAACTTTGTAATCGCTTTCATCTCGCTATGAAAAATGCGGCTGAAGATATGGATTTTTCTGTCACGAGAGAGCGGTAAAAAGAAGAAAATGCACGCAGAGAAAGCGAAAACAAGCGGAGACATTCCGCGCGAGTTGGCTATAATACCCGCCACTTGTTTGCCATAGCTTATTTAAAGGAAACAGACATGAGCTTACTCAACGTCCCTGCCGGTAAAGACCTGCCGGAAGATATCTACGTTGTTATCGAGATCCCTGCCAACGCAGATCCGATCAAATACGAAGTTGACAAAGAGAGCGGCGCCCTGTTCGTTGACCGCTTCATGTCCACCGCGATGTTCTATCCGTGCAACTACGGTTACATCAACCACACTCTGTCTCTGGACGGTGACCCGGTAGACGTTCTGGTCCCGACTCCGTACCCGCTGGAGCCAGGTTCAGTGATCCGCTGCCGTCCGGTTGGCGTACTGAAAATGACTGACGAATCCGGTGAAGATGCGAAACTGGTTGCAGTACCGCACACCAAGCTGAGCAAAGAATACGATCACATCAAAGACGTGAACGACCTGCCGGAACTGCTGAAAGCGCAGATCACCCACTTCTTCGAACACTACAAAGATCTCGAAGCGGGCAAATGGGTAAAAGTTGACGGTTGGGACAACGCTGAAGCTGCTAAAGCTGAAATCGTTGCTTCCTTCGAGCGCGCGAAGAAGTAAGTTCGCGTTTGCGTAAAGCCCTGAACGCCAGCCCCTGGTTAGTAAGGGTTTTTTAATTTCTACTTTCTTTCCCCCTCCCTTTTGCTGTTTTCTTTTTGACCTACCAGATTGGGTAGTCACATTTCATTTATCTTAATTGCGAATGAGATTAGATCTCATTATCATTCTCAGCATGTAAATAAATGTGAATAAAAGTCAATGAACCTCCACAATGTGAAGTCCCTGAAACGCTATTCCTGCGTGGCTCTCGCTACAGCACTGTTATTTACCAGCCTGTCCAGCGTGGCGCAGACGCTACCTGAGAAAGATTTTCTGACCCACGACGTTGGCAACGGCGTGTATGAACTGGCGGTTGATAGCCAGCAGAATGCGCTTTTTGCAGCCTCGTCGCCGTCGTTTGAAAAAGATAAAACCAGCGGGCTTATCTATAAACTCGATCTGGAGAAGCTCACCACGACTGAAGTTATCGAAACCAGCCGTCGTGCCTTTGCCACTGCCCTGGATGAAGATAACCAAGTGCTGTATGTCGGCAACACGCTGGAGGGTTCGGTCACGCTTATCGATACCCGCAGCGGGAAAGAGCTGGCGATACTGCAACTGAGCGAAGCCAAAAACCCGAAAGAAATTGTCCATACCCGCGAAATGGTGCTCGATAAACAGCATCACCGCCTGTACGTTTCCGGCGTGGCTGAAAAAGGCATTGTCTGGGTGGTGGATACGCAAAAGCGCGAGAAAATCGCCACCCTTGAAAACATGGGCCAGTATCCAACCGGCATGGCCGTAGATGCCAATAAGAACCGCCTGTATGTCGTAAATGGCCGCAACGAACTTATTACGCTGGATACCACCAACCATCAAATTATTAGCCGCTTTAGCATTGAGCCAGGCAAAAAACATTTTTTCCTGAATATTGCTTTGGATGCAAAAAATAATCGCGCATTCCTGACCGATCCTGATTTAGCGGATGTACTGGTTGTTGATATTAATACCGGTAAGGTTATTGCCCCCATTAAGGTTATCAACTCGCTGGCGGTGATATATAACGAAAAACGCCAGGAAGTTTATATCACCCATCGAAATGCAAAACGCATCAGCATTGTGGACAGCAAGACTTATCAGGTAAAACAAAGCATTGAAACCAATGCGTTACCTAATAGCCTGGCGCTCTCGTCTGATGCCAACACCCTATATGTCAGCGTAAAACAGCCGGAAAAAATGGCAGGTGTGAAGCCCGACTACGTGCTGAAAATCGACCTCTCCAAATATTAATAATTAAAAACGTTTCTGACACCTTGCAGCTTTTCTGGGCTGCAAGGTGATGCTTTTATTTTTTACTTTTCAGGTGTCTATATTATGAAAACGCGTCAACTTATTACGCTGACAGGGATCGTTGCATTCTCAGGCGGTGTTATATTCCCCACTCAGGCAGAAGAACTCACCGAAACCTCACGCAATAGTGAAGATGAAATGGTGATCACCGCATCCGGGTTCTCGCAGCAAAAGCGCGAAGCGCCGGCCACCATTTCCGTTATCGATCGTAAAACACTGGATATTCAGCCGGACCGTAGCATTGGTGAAGCGATTAAAAACCTTCCTGGCGTCTCGGTTACCAACAGCAGCGGCATGAACGCTGGCAGCATTATGATCCGCGGCATGGACCCGTCCTATACCGCTTTTATGGTCAACAGCGTCAAACAAAATACCGGTGAATCTCGCCCTTACGGACATGACATCGGTACTGAAGCCAACTTCTTACCGCCGATGGAGGCCATTGAGCGTATCGAAGTTATCCGCGGGCCCATGTCCTCGCTGTACGGCTCAGATGCCATCGGCGGTGTGGTCAACGTGATTACCAAAAAACCGTATGGCGCAAAAGAGTGGACAACGGCAATTGCCGCCAATACCTGGCTTCAGGAGCACCAGTATTTGGGTAATACCAGCCAGATGAATTTGTTTACCATGGGGCCGATTGTGCCCGATGTTCTCGGCCTTAGCGTAGCGGCCGACTGGCTCGACCGTCGCGATGACGATCGCAATAACTATTTCGGCAAACACAACCGTAAATCCGTTGATATGACGCTGGGCCTGGCCGCCAGCGAAAATAACCTGTTCGACCTCAATGTGGTCACCGGTGAGCAGGAGAAAAACCGTACCCAAAAGCGTGGCGCGCCGTGGTCATGGCTGTTCGATCGTAACGCCGCCACCCTAACGCATACCGGCTGGTATGCCGACGACACCATCGCAACGACCAACTACATAAACTATGAAAAAGGCCGTTCGAAGTACGTTTATGACAGCCAGTCGCCGCAGTATGTGCAGATGGAGAACTATGTCGCCAATTCGCAAACCACCTTCACCCTCGACAACCATAAACTGACCGTTGGGGCGAATTTCACCCGCGAAGAGCTGAATGACCGCTTTGATGTGGCCAACAAAACGCTGCCCGGATCTAAGCCAGTGACCAAAATCAGCCGTAACGGTTGGGCATTGTTTGCTGAAGACGGCTGGAGCATTGACGACTTCATCCTGACCACATCAGCGCGTATGGACCAGGATGATAACTTTGGCACACATATTACGCCGAAAATGTACGGTAACTGGGCCTTCAGCAATGACTGGGCGCTGAAGGGCGGCGTTTCCGCAGGTTATAAAAAACCTGAGCTGCGTGCGACATCCAGCGACTTTGTCACCCCATACGGCTCAACTGTACCTTATCCCTTCCTGACCGTCGGTAACGACGATCTGAAACCAGAACAAAGCGTTAACTCTGAGCTGGGCCTCTACTGGACGGGGAATGCGCTGTCACTGGATAGCACCGTCTTCTACACGCAGTTCAAAGACAAAATTGCCGAACAAACCATTTGCGAAACCACATCGACGAATCAGTGCTCCGTGAATGGCTACAAGGCGGACTCCGTCAGTAAATACTTCAACGTCAGCAAGGCGGACGTATACGGTATAGAGCTTAATGCCGACTGGCAGATTAGCGCCGATGTGAAAGCCAACGCTAACTACACCTGGAACCACAGCGAACAGAAAAGCGGCGTGAACAAAGGCTACGCGCTCAATGATTATCCGCGCCATATGGCGAACCTGTCGCTGAACTGGGCGGCAACGCAGAGCCTGGACGTATGGAGTACGGTGAATTACCGCAGCAGTAACCGCAACAGCGGCAATAACTATAAGTACGATGACTACACGATGGTCGACGTAGGCGTACGTTATAAGCTCAATAAGCACACGCAACTGATGGCAGGGATCTACAACGTGCTGGATGAGGATCCGAAACTGACGACTGCATGGAATGAATCCGCGCAGGTGGAAGGCCGCCGCTATAACCTCGGCGCGCGCGTGGAGTTTTAAATCCTGAATAAAACAACGCCACCCAAGGGTGGCGTTGTTTATTCTGGTAGGCGATATATCAGTACTGGTCTCTGTCTAACCAGTTACCGCTTTCAATCAGCGTTAAGCCATCAACCGGACGTTGGTACACGTACATCCATGCACTTCCGTACGGCGTTTGAATTAACTGGCGTGCGTATTCACCGCCGCGGGTACGCAGAGCGTCAAGCTCTGCCAGCGTGGCGTTATCAATACGATAAACTTCCCCGTGTACTGTCCCATTTCCCGGAACGGCGCCTGGATAGTGGCCCAGGCTGTACAACTGGTAGTTGTCGATACTGAAATTTCCCAGCAACAGGGCATTGGTCATCCAGTGGCTGTTGCCTTGTTTGGTTCGTAAACTGCCGTAGACAAATATTCGCATTGCTAAAACTCGAACTGATAGAGCAAATCAAGTGCCTGATCTACGCCAGACACTGCTTCCAGATATAGCTTAGGCATCAGACGATAACGTAGCGTGAGTGTCGCTAAGGAGTCAAATATACCCACACCATATTTCACCTGCAGACCTGGCAGTACGTATCCGCTGACAACCACCTGAGATGAGTCGCCCACCCCTTGCGTGTCCAGTGCCAGATTGCTTACGCCAAATGTCTCCCCGATTTTACCCACAACCTGACCACTTTGTGCAACCCCCAGACCAATAAGCATTGAAGTCATCGCTGCGCTATCGCTCTGTTCGCTATCCAGCCCTTGTCCACGTAGCAGGTAGGAAAGCGCCATTTGCTGCGACATTGCCGGGTCGGAGAAGATCTCCGCCTTCGGTTCATCGGCGGTACCGGTGACGCGAACGCCAGCGATCACGTCGTCTTCGGTAGCATCCGGGTTACGAATCGCTTCGATGTTGAGCAATGGCTGATCCGGCGGACCGGAGAACAACAGCTCGCCCTTACGCACAATCAGATCCTGACCATAGGCGTGGAAGCGACCGCTCGGAATATTAATTTGCCCGTTAAGCCCCAGCCCCTGCTTATCCTGCACCACTTTCAGATCGCCCGTCAGGCGCGCTTTCAGACCAAAGGCGTCAAGACGCACGTTATTACCAACGTGGATGTTCAGGTTGCTGTTGATCGGAATACTGGCGGTCTGTGGTTTCTCCGGCTGCAGATTATTGTTAAGCATGACCATATCGCTGGAAACCCCAACCGCGCTTTCCGGCAGGTCATGTACCACGATACGCGCCCACGGCACATCCACGTTGCCATCGAGGGTGAACAGGCTTGGCGTGGCTTCAAAGACCACGTCCGGCGATACGTCCAGACGAACCATCGGCGGTACGGTAATACGCACCCTGCTGCCTTTAGCCGCGACACGCGCCCGCCAGTTGTCTATCTGACTCCAGTCGGCATCGCCGCTCAGGTTAATTTCTCCCTGCTGCGTGCGCACCACGCCCGCCAGCGTGGAGCGTGTTCCGGTGAAGTTAACGGCTAACTGGCTTGGCTGCATGTCAAACGGCATAAAGTTACCGTCGATATCCAGACCGCTCAGTTGCAGCTGTCCGAGCAGCTGCGGGCTTTGCACATCGCCGCCCAGACGCAGGTTGGCGTTGATCGTCCCAGCCGCTTTTTCGCCGCGCGAGAAAATGGGGTTCACCATCGCCAGATTGAAGTTGCGGATATTGACGTTACCGCCCAGGCTACGACGTCCTTGCGGATCCGTTACCTGCACCTGACCGTCAAACTGCCCGTTGTTGGTCAGACGAATCAGCCAGCCCAACTCGGCACGGTTATTGTGCAGGTCGGCGGTCAGATTCAGCGTTTCAAACGCCACGGGGAGCGGGGCATCATTCACGCTTTGCGTGACCTTCACGTTACGTCCGCTCAGAGTAACCTGCCCTTGTGGCAGCCCCTCTTTAGTGGTGTCCCAGCTCACATCAGCTTTGCCGGTGAACACGCCGCTGGCCTGGGTTGTCTCCGGCATGAACGGTTTTAACATCGCCAGGTCGAAGCGGTTAAGGTTCACCACCGCGCGTCCCGATGCGCCGGCATCAATGGTTTGCGGTACGCACAGCTCCGCATTCGGGTTGTTCCAGCAGTGCGGCCCGATACTAATTTTCTGTTCCTGATTACGGTAATCCAGCGCGATAGCCCGATTGAGCGACCAAGGACCGACCGGCGTCTGGAAGCGGGTATTGCTTAACTCTCCTTTCCAGCGCTGTTCTTTGCGATCAAAGCTCCCGGCAAGATCCAGTTGCCCGGAAACCGGCTCACCCTGAATGCGCAACTGTAGCTCATGCTGCTTTTCACTGCCTTTGGCGTTGAGCGTCACCAGGCCAATATTTACGTCAGGTTGTACAATTCGCTCTACGCGAACGTTGAGATTACCGGCGATTTGCTCGGCCGATTTCACGTCGCCTTCAACGCGTACCTGAGCGACAGAAAGTTCCTGCCAGCGCAGACCACGGGCGGTAATATCCGCCAGCAGCTGTGGTGCTTCAACCGTACCGCGAACTTTTACCAGCCCTTTCGCCGTACCGCCCAGCCCCGGCAGCGCGTTATCCAGGCTTGGGGCATCAATCGTCGCGTCGAGATTGAGGTCTTTGACCCCCAGTTCCCCTTTCACGTCCGCACTGTTACGTCCCAGTTCCAGATGCAGGCCCGGGATCGTCCACTGCAGGTAGCTATTCCCCTTCAGCGAACCGTTCACATTGACCTTGTTCTGCTTCACGTTGCCGGTCAGCTTCAGCTCAGGAACTTCCATCTGCCAGCTTCCGCCGTACAGGCTGCCGCGCGTTTTCACCAGGCCATTCAGTTTTGACGGCCAGTCCGGGATCGCTTTTGCGGTGTTGATACCATCCAGCGTGAGCTCCCCGCGCCAGCTGATCGCCTGCTGCCAGTCCACCAGCGCTTTCAGCTCGGTTTTGCCTTCCAGCGCCGCAACGCTGAGTTTGTCGAGATTGATCTGTTGCTCGTTGCCTTTGGCGTCCAGCGTGATAGTAGCCGGAGGAATATCCTGACCTTTCACGGCGGTACGCATCGACAGCGTATAGTCGGTCATCTTGCCGGTCAGTTTGAGCTTAATGTCATCGGCCTGGAACTGTTTGTCGCCGGTAAACGGCCAGTAAACCTGCTCACTTACCACCTCAATGTTGAGCGGCAATCCGGCTTCCGCCAGACGCGTCTGCGCACGCAGGTCCATATCCACCGGACCAGACAGATTGACGCCAACTTCCAGCTGTTCGCGCAGCGCACCGCCGACCTTCAGCTTCACCTTTTCGCCTTTTAACGGGTCGATGTTTAGCGTGCTGTTTAACGTAATATCAACCGGCCACGCGTCGGTCAGTTGCGCCGTGCCGCTGGCTTTTACCGTTCCCTGATTCGAGTCGATATCCAGCGCGTCGAGCTTCATATTGCCGTCAATGCTGCTCACTTTCAGCAGCATGCTATGTACCGTTAAATCCGTATCCCCGGTCACACGCAGTTGCTCGCCGCGAAACTCTTCAATATTGAGATTGAGCGGCAGATGGACATCGGTCATTTCCGGCAGCACCGGCTTTGAGAACAGATCTTTTAGCGTTTCGCCGAGCGGCTTTTCATCCGGCTGCGGGTTTTGAATCTTCGGTTCGACAACCTCTTCCTGTGCCACTTCCGCCACTTTAGGCAGGGCAATCAGTAGCCCCTGTAATGACGTTGGCTTCAGGGTTAGCGTTTTTTCCTGCCAGTTCAGACCGGAGGTAAAATCCAGCACCGACACCGTGGTGTCATCGATTTTGATATTGATGTTGTTCAGCGCCACGCGCGAAAGCGTGATGGGGTAAGGCGTGGAAAGATTAAGCGGACCGCTCTCTTCTTCCTCAACCGGCGCGGATGGCGGCATCTTTTTGCTGTCGATCGCCACGTTGATGTTTTTCAGCGCCAGATCGTTAACGCACAGGCTGCTGTCCCACAGACAGTTAAGCCCCACGGCCAGATGCACTTCGCCGGCATTCACCACCACGCCAGGCTGGTCATAACGAATATTTTTCAGTGATAAATCCCGCCAGCCGCCGGTGACCTGACCAATCTCCAGCCCCGGAACCCAACGATTAGCTGCTTTGAAGATCAGATGCAGGCCCGAGGTGGTACCGACGAGGAACGCCACCGTGCCTAACAACAGCAGGATAAAAATCAGCACGCCGAGGCTTATCTTCTTCCATAAACTCATAATTCAGGCCCCAGACCGATGTAAAACTGTAAACCATGTTCATCTTTGTCGCCGACCGGGACGGCAAAGTCGAGCTTGATAGGTCCAACCGGTGATTGCCAACGTACGCCGACCCCGGCACCGGTTTTGAAATCGCTTCGGCGAATATCGCTGACCGCTTCACCGCTATCGACAAACATCGCGCCCCACCATTTACCGGTCACGTTGTACTGGTATTCCAGCGAGCCCGTTGCCAGCTTGGAGGCCCCTTTCAGCTTGCCGTCGCTACCTTCCGGCGAAATAGATTTGTATTTATAGCCGCGAATACTGCGATCGCCCCCGGCAAAGAAACGCAGGTCCGGCGGCACTTTGTCGAAGTCTCCGGTTTCAATCCAGCCGAGATTGCCACGCATCACAAAGCGATGGCGATCGTACAACGTACGGATCCAGACGTTTTGCGCCTGGAAAACGGAGAAATCAACGTCTGAACCCCAGGCAGTATTGGAGTAATCAATGGAATAACGCTGAGAGTCGCCCCAGACAGGCATCAAGCCGCCGCGTGAACGCGTCCGGCTGATCATCACGCCCGGATAGAGCAGCATAGTGGTGTTGGTGACGTTACCCTGGGTAAAGTGGTCGAGGCTCCAGCGCAGGTTAATCGCGCGCTGCCAGCCGCTGGAGAGATCCCAGTAGCGAGAAACCGCAAGCGTCGTGGAGTCCTGCTCGGTGTCGTTTAAATCGGTACGCTTAAAGCCGCCCTGTACCAGGTAATACTGTTCCAGCGGGTTCTTTAACAGCGGCATTTTATAGCTGAAATCAAGCACCTGCTCTGGCGCCGAGATACTCGCGCTGGTCGTCAGGCTATGGCCGTAGGAGTTCATCCACGGCTTTTTCCACGAGGTCTTCACCCGTGGCCCGACGTCAGTTGAATAACCGACCCCGGTTTCGATGGTGTTTTCGGTTCGCGGTGAGACCACACCTTTCAGCGGCAGCACCTTGGTTTTGCGGGCTTTATCAAATTCCGGCGCGACGACCACGGAATTAAACCATCCGGTCGCCGACAGACGACGGTTTAGTTCGCCCAGATCTTTCGACTCGTACTCTTCACCTTCTTTAAAGGGCACCAGATTTTGCAGATACTCATCGCGAATTTGCGAGCCTTCAAAGGTGACATGCCCAAAGCGATAGCGTTCGCCGCTGTTGTAATCGATATCCCAGAACGCCTGGCGACGCTCAAGCGCTATCCCGAGCTGGCTTTTATTAAATTCACTGTCGAAATAACCTTTACGCAACGCCACGCTGGTGAGTGACTTTTTGAAGTTGTCATAGTCCCCTTGATTCAGCACGGTGCCGATTGCCGGGCGCGTTTTCAGCAGATCCAGATAATCTTTATCCGTACGCGCGCCACCGCGCAAAATCACCTCGGTGCCACCAATCAGCACCGGCTCGCCGGGGGTCACTTTGGCAATCAGCACCTGGCGGCCTTTCGCCGGCGGTGGACGCAGTTCAAAATCAATGGTCGGCTCAAAGTAGCCCAGCGCTTTTAGCCCTTCTCGGATGGCATCATCAACGCGCGCACGAAAGCGTCGGTCTGGAGTGACTTCATCACTTTGAATCGTGGACAGCTGTGCCCGGACGTTTTTCTCCAGCGGTCCTGATAATCCTTCGACCTGTAAGCGAACATTCGCGGCGGCGGCGGAGCCACTTAAGCACAGTAATCCCACCCAACATAACTGACGGATATGTGGCACATTTTCTCCTGAATATCCTTTTTTCCCACCCCTGGAAAAAAATACTATGCCGTTCCTCGGCTTAACAAAAAATCAACAATAAGAGTTGAAAAACAGACGACAACCCAAATATTTCTTATGTTTAACTCTAGACGTATTCACGCCGTTTATTGTGGGCAAAGACGCGTCTCGTTACAACCTTAACCCAAATGACTGATTTCGGGAGAACGGCCATGAGTTTATTTGATAGAAAGCATCTTGTTACTCAAGCAGATGCCCTACCTGGACGCAACACCCCGATGCCAGTGGCAACGCTGCATGCGGTTAACCAACATTCGATGACCAACGTGCCCGACGGTATGGAGATAGCTTATTTCGCCATGGGATGTTTCTGGGGCGTTGAGCGTTTATTTTGGTCATTGCCAGGAGTCTACAGCACGGCGGCCGGATACACCGGCGGCTACACCCCAAACCCAACCTATCGGGAAGTGTGTTCTGGCGATACCGGGCATGCCGAAGCGGTACGCATCGTCTATGACCCGCATGTTATCAGCTACGATCAACTGCTGCAGGTGTTCTGGGAAAATCACGACCCGGCTCAAGGCATGCGTCAGGGGAACGACCAGGGCACGCAGTATCGCTCCGCCATTTACCCGTTAACACCGGAACAAACCGCCGCGGCACAGGCCAGCCTTGAGCGTTTTCAGGCAGCAATGACCGCCGCAGGCGACGAGCGCACCATTACCACGGAAATCACTACGGCAACGCCGTTCTATTATGCCGAGGACGATCACCAGCAGTATCTGCACAAAAATCCTTACGGATATTGTGGCATTGGCGGCATTGGTGTTTGCCTGCCGCCACAAGGATAATTTCCCCCTCTGGCGACTTTACAGTGCCTTACGCTATACTAGCTTCTGAAATTACCGGTCCACTCCCTTCGGACCGGTTTTCATTGAATATTCCATTGGATTTATACTCTATGGATTTCGAGTTGCAGGCAGGCGGCAAACTCGTGAATCCCCAGGAGCATAGATAACTATGTGACTGGGGTGAATGAGTGCAGCTAACGCACCTGCGGCTTGAAAGTCGACGAGTATCAACTTCTCCCTTCCGAGGATCTGACCTGAACGGTCGGATAAGATATGTTAAACAGTATTTTAGTCATTCTCTGCCTGATCGCCGTGAGTGCGTTTTTCTCGATATCTGAGATCTCGCTTGCTGCATCGCGCAAAATAAAACTTAAACTGCTTGCCGATGACGGCAACGTAAACGCACAACGTGTTTTGAAGATGCAGGAAAACCCCGGCATGTTTTTTACCGTCGTGCAAATTGGCCTTAACGCGGTCGCCATTCTCGGCGGTATCGTCGGTGATGCCGCATTCTCCCCGGCGTTTTACAGCCTTTTCTCGAAGTACTTCGCTCCAGAGCTGTCCGAGCAGTTAAGCTTTATTCTGTCATTCTCGCTGGTTACTGGCCTGTTCATCCTGTTCGCGGATTTAACCCCGAAACGCATCGGTATGATTGCGCCAGAAGCTGTGGCTTTGCGTATCATCAACCCGATGCGCTTCTGCCTGCTGGTCTTCCGCCCGCTGGTGTGGTTCTTTAACGGTCTGGCAAACAACATTTTCCGCCTGTTCAAGATCCCAATGGTGCGTAAAGACGACATCACCTCGGACGACATTTACGCCGTGGTCGAAGCCGGTGCGCTGGCGGGTGTTCTGCGCAAGCAGGAACATGAGCTGATTGAGAATGTGTTCGAACTGGAATCCCGTACCGTCCCGTCTTCAATGACCTCGCGCGAGAATATTATCTGGTTCGATCTCCATGAAGATGAGCAAAGCCTGAAGAACAAAGTGGCGGAACATCCGCACTCCAAATTCCTGGTGTGTAACGAAGATATCGACCACATCATTGGTTATGTTGATTCAAAGGATCTCCTCAACCGCGTACTGGCGAACCAAAGCATGGCGCTGAACAGCGGCGTACAGATCCGCAATACGCTGATCGTCCCGGACACGCTGACGCTCTCTGAAGCGCTGGAAAGCTTCAAGACCGCAGGCGAAGACTTTGCCGTCATCATGAACGAGTACGCGCTGGTGGTGGGAATTATCACGCTCAACGACGTTATGACGACGCTGATGGGCGATCTGGTAGGCCAGGGTCTGGAAGAGCAGATCGTGGCGCGCGATGAAAACTCATGGTTAGTCGACGGCGGTACGCCGATTGATGACGTGATGCGCGTGCTGGATATCGACGAGTTCCCGCAGTCCGGCAACTATGAAACCATTGGCGGTTTTATGATGTTCATGCTGCGTAAAATTCCAAAACGCACCGACTCGGTGAAGTATTCAGGCTACAAATTTGAAGTGGTGGATATCGATAACTACAAGATCGATCAGCTGCTGGTGACGCGTCTGGACAGCAAACCTACCGTTCTGGTACCAAAACTGCCAGATGCAAAAGAAGAGGCAAAGGCATCTTAACGCCTTACAGAAACATCAACGGCTCCCATCAGGAGCCGTTTTTTTTAACTACTGCATAGCACTTTGATCAAGCCATCTCAGTTTGCAGACGCAAGACCTGACGGTTAACTTCGGACATCACGGAAAAATGCAGCTTGTCCTTCACTTTTGGGATAAGAATCTTACCCTTATCAAATTCAAAAGCGCCTACATCCTTGATATATAACCGTCCACGAAACAGGATCTTCACGTACTTCGCCACCTGCAGCGGGTTGTATCGTTGGAAAATTTTCATTGTTGTCTCCTGCTGAGCATTACGCCTTTGCGGTACCACAATCGGTCCGACAATCCTCAGGCGCAAATTTTAATGCCCTATGACTATAGACTATCTCGTTGATGTTTCCAGCGTGTATAAGTTTATTTACCTTCAAGTTACAATTATTCAGAATTATCTTTTCAACGCTTCGCTGTCTTCAGTATAAGCCTTCATTTTTCGCAGGATTTGTGCGCCCGTCCGCAAACTGGCATCGCGCTTGCGGGAAAAAGCATCAATCGCACATATGATTAAATTCCAGACCCAAGTGGTCGGATCACCTGCAAAATAAAAGAAAGAAGGAAAACCTATGACCTTACGAAAACTGCTGGCGCTGTCATGCCTACTGCTGCCGATGATTGCCTCCGCACATAAGTTTGAGACTGACCAACGCGTACCTCCGGTGGGGATCGCCGATCGCGGCGAACTGATTCTCGATAACGATAAGTTTAGCTACAAAAGCTGGAATAGCGCGCAGTTGCCAGGCAAAGTGCGAATTGTGCAACACATTGCCGGACGCACCTCCGCCAAAGAGAAAAATGCGACGCTGATCGAGGCAATCAAAGCCGCCAACCTGCCGCATGACAAATACCAGACCACCACTATCGTCAACACGGATGACGCCATTCCCGGCTCAGGTATGTTTGTGCGCAGCAGTCTGGAAAGCAATAAGAAGCTCTACCCGTGGTCGCAATTCATTGTCGACAGCAATGGCATTGCGCGTAAAGCCTGGCAACTGGATGAAGAGAGCTCCGCTATTGTCGTACTCGACAAGGACGGACGCGTGCAGTGGGCAAAAGATGGCGCATTAACGCAGGAAGAGGTGCAGCAGGTGATTGCCCTGCTGCATAAATTACTCAGTAAATAGAGACGCGGAAGCCGGGGTTGAGGAACGATTCACGTGGGGTGTAATCCAGAGTTTTCCCCTGCCAGTCGTGAACGTGCGCTCCGGCTGCGGCGGCAACGGCATGGCCCGCGGCGGTATCCCATACGTTGGTTGGCCCAAAACGCGGATACAGCTGCGCGTGCCCTTCCGCCACCAGGCAGAACTTCAGCGATGAGCCAATCGACGTGGTCTGGTGCTCGCCCAACTGTTGCAGATACTCTTTTAACTCATTGTCGGCATGCGAGCGGCTAATCACCACCAGCGGCGGACGCGCGTCACGAACCTGAATTTGTTTGCGTACGCCGCACTCTTCTTTCCACGCTTTACCTTCTGCTGCGCTGTACATCACTTTCATTACCGGCGCGTAAACCACGCCCAGAACCGGCCTTCCTTTCTCGATCAGCGCAATATTGACGGTAAACTCACCGTTACGCTTAATGAACTCTTTGGTCCCGTCCAGCGGGTCCACCAGCCAGTAGCGCTGCCAGTGCTGGCGAACATCCCAGCCAGGAGGAGCTTCTTCAGACAGAACCGGAATATCTGGCGTCAGCGCCAGTAATCCTTCGAGGATCACCGTATGCGCGGCGATATCCGCCGCCGTGACCGGAGAATCATCCTGCTTGCTGGTAATCTCCATCGGTTTGATTCCATCGTAGACCTGCATAATGGCATCGCCCGCGTTCCGTGCAAGCTGGCATACATGTTCTAGCATTCTCCACCTCGTTTATATCAGTGGTGTTAACTCGTTGTTTTACTTATACCCGATCGTCAGGGGATCCGCCAACTGTGATAGCGTCTGCGGTTTTAAACGCTATATTCATGTCATGATTCACAGTTCTGTAAGCAAGAAGATTTATATACATTTTCTTTTGTGGCTTAGATCTTAAAAGGATGCCCCTGATGATTAAGTTTAGTGCAACGCTTCTGGCAACGCTGATTGCAGCCAGCGTCAATGCCGCGACCGTCGATCTGCGTATAATGGAAACCACTGATTTACATAGCAATATGATGGATTTCGATTATTACAAAGATACACCAACAGAAAAATTCGGTCTGGTACGTACGGCAAGTCTGATCAACGCTGCGCGTGGTGAAGTCAAAAACAGCGTGCTGGTTGATAATGGCGATCTGATTCAGGGCAGCCCGCTCGGGGATTACATGGCGGCTAAAGGGCTGAAAGCGGGCGAAACTCACCCGGTATATAAAGCGCTGAATACCCTGGATTACGCGGTGGGTAACCTCGGCAACCATGAATTCAACTACGGTCTGGAGTATCTGCACAACGCGCTGGCCGGGGCGAAATTCCCTTACGTTAACGCCAATATCATCGACGTTAAGACCAAAAAGCCGCTGTTTACGCCTTACTTAATCAAAGACACAGAGGTGGTCGACAAGGAAGGGAACAAGCAGACGCTGAAGATTGGCTATATCGGCTTTGTGCCACCACAGATTATGACCTGGGATAAAGCCAACCTCAGCGGCAAAGTAACGGTGAACGACATTACGGAAACTGCACGCAAATACGTTCCGGAAATGCGGGAAAAAGGCGCCGATGTCGTGGTGGTGGTTGCTCACTCCGGGCTTTCTGCCGACCCATATCAAACGATGGCGGAAAACTCCGTTTATTACCTCAGTGAAGTACCGGGCGTGGATGCCATTATGTTTGGTCACGCTCACGCTGTCTTCCCGGGTAAAGACTTTGCCAATATTAAAGGCGCAGATATCACAAAAGGTACGCTGAACGGGGTTCCTGCAGTGATGCCGGGTATGTGGGGCGATCACCTGGGCGTGGTGGATCTCGTGCTGAATAACGACAGCGGTAAATGGCAGGTCACTCAGGCGAAAGCCGAGGCGCGCCCGATCTATGACGCCGCGGCCAAAAAATCACTGGCAGCAGAAGACAAAAAAATCGTTGAGATCCTGAAAGCCGATCACGACACCACGCGTGAGTTTGTCAGCAAACCGATCGGTAAATCCGCCGATAACATGTACAGCTATCTGGCGCTGGTACAGGATGACCCGACCGTACAGGTGGTGAACAACGCGCAGAAAGCCTATGTGGAACACTTTATTCAGGGCGATCCGGATCTGGCAAAACTACCGGTACTTTCCGCCGCCGCGCCGTTTAAGGTCGGTGGACGCAAGAACGATCCGGCAAGCTTCGTAGAAGTCGAAAAAGGTCAGTTAACCTTCCGTAACGCCGCTGATTTGTATCTCTATCCCAACACTCTGGTGGTGGTGAAAGCCAGCGGTAAAGAGGTAAAAGAGTGGCTGGAATGTTCCGCCGGGCAGTTCAATCAGATTGATATCCACAGCAGCAAACCACAGTCGTTGATTAACTGGGATGGCTTCCGTACCTATAATTTCGATGTGATTGACGGTGTGAATTATCAGATTGATGTTTCACAACCTGCTCGCTACGACGGTGAATGTCAGACCATTAACCCGAAAGCGGAACGTATTAAAAATCTGACCTTTAACGGCAAACCAATCGATCTAAATGCCACCTTCCTCGTCGCGACCAACAACTACCGCGCCTACGGCGGTAAATTTGCCGGAACCGGCGACAGCCACATCGCGTTTGCCTCTCCGGATGAAAACCGCTCGGTGCTGGCGGCCTGGATTGGTGCACAGACGAAGCGTGCTGGTGAAATTCACCCGGCGGCAGATAACAACTGGCGTCTGGCGCCGATTCACAGCGATACACCACTGGATATTCGCTTTGAAACATCACCGTCTGATAAAGCCGCTGCGTTTATTAAAGAGAAAGGCCAGTATCCGCTGAAGAAAGTCGCGACCGATGATATCGGTTTCGCCATTTATCAGCTGGATTTAAGTAAGTAACTTTTGTGCCGGATGCGACGCAATAGCGTCTTATCCGGCCTATAAAATACGCCGCCCGCTCGTCTCGCTGTACTGGCGTGGCGACTGTATCGCTCTTATTCGCCTGATACTCTGCTGCTAAAATTGAAGGTTAGCAAAACATCAGCACCATTGTTCAGTATCTCATCCATAACGAAAGTAATGAAGATGATAATATCGAAAAACTATTCATACTGATACATACGTATATAAATATGTAAGAGCATTATGGCATCTAAGTTTTTAGGAGTTTTATGAATAAAAAACTGGGAGCATTAAACAACCCGCCTTTTCAAGCGGGTTATTTAGCCATGAATGTTATCACTTTTACAGCTGTTCAAGAATATATTTAGCATCAAGCCGAATGTACTCTATCAGTAGCTGCCCAGCTACCGCATAAAAACCAAACTCATCGCGCTGCTTACAACCTTCAATAAATAGTGGTAACCATATAAGTAAACGATGGTGCAGAAAATTAGACTGATCCTCAAAAGAACTGTCTGTATAGGCAATGGAATCTATAAAAGTAGCCATTAAAGCCAGTTGAACTGCAATGTGATCACATGCTTCATTATTTTGCGGTGCTAAATTGTTTACCATTAAAAGACCGCCCATTACCAACCGTTCTTCAGAAACAGTTGTATGTGGGTAGTGTCCGGCATAAGGTGAGATACCCGCTGGTGGTGGTAACAAAAATAGAGACGCAAAATCTGCAGCCAGTTCCTGCTGACTGAATTTACGACTGAGGGCTGCTTGCAAACGATATTCGAACTCACAGCTAAGCGGATGCAACTCTGGAATAAGTTTAAATGCATCGATCAGCGACGAGTTCTCTTTATGCTGGAGCCCCAATAACGCCTCTTCCGACAACTCCTGAAAGAATAGCTGAGAGAACCAGCGGTAAATCCCGGCACGTTGCATGGCAATGTCTTCAGCTTGCTGCATTTACGGTGTCTCCGGTTTTTAATTTAACCTCTGTCGGACCGCCAAATCCGGTTACTGCAGGCAACTCACCGCTATAACGTTCAATCTGTACGAGTGCACTGTGCGCAGAAGGCCCTTGCGCCAGATTTGAGGTGCCTCTATCGGCACTTAACACGTTAGGATCGCCGTAAGTGCACAAAGTACCCGCTTTGCCACCCTCCAGTGGTGAATACCAGGCCCCTTCATGAATTCTCACTACACCTGGTGCAAAGTCCTCGCTTATGACCACCCCGGCCAGAACTTGACCCCGGTCATTAAAAACACGGGCGATGTCGCCATTCTTAAGATCACGGGCTTTGGCATCTTCTGGACCAATATAAAGCGGCTCGCGTGATGCAACTTCATAGGTACGACGATATTCATCGCTTGAACATAGTTGCGAGTGAAGACGTTTATCCGGGTGGCATGATTGCAAATGCAACGGGTATTTATCCGAACCATTCCCACCGTGGCTCCGTTCAAACGGTTCCATCCATACCGGATGACCAGGACAATCCTCATAATTAAATCCAGCGATTGTTTTACTGTAAATTTCAATTAGACCTGAGGGGGTGCCCAGAGGATTTAAATCGGGTTGTTCACGGAAATCTCCATGACGTACCCAAGGGTTTCCTGCCGGGTATTCCACATAACCTTCACCGTTCCAGAAAGTATCGAAATCTGGCATCGTTATGCCCGACGTTTCCGCCTGTGTCACACCTTCCTGATAAATCATTTTCAGGAATTGCATTTCATCCATATTTTCGTTGAATACCTGCTCACGCCCAAAACGCTTGCATAAATCAGCAAAAATATCAAAGTCATGACGAGCTTCATATTGTGGCTTAACGACCTGACGGATCGCCATCAAACCTTTATTAGAATGGGAACCAAATTGTTCAACATCATTGCGCTCATAACGAGTCGTAACAGGAAGTACAATATCGGCGAAGCGGCATGAGGCGGTCCACTGGTGATCAAGTACAACCACCGTCTCCAGCTTTTTCCATGCCTCAATCATTCGATTACGATCCTGATGGGCATGAAATGGGTTGGCAGCAGTGAATACAGCCATCCGAATATCCGGGTACGTTAAGGTTTCACCGTTGAACTGTACTTTTTTACCAGGAGAGAGCAGACAGTCTACAATACGAGATACTGGTATATGCTCTGATGCACCGCGATAATCTACTGCGTGGATTGGCGCAGGGGGGTTTTTGAGGCTACCCAGTCCAGATAATACCGGGCCTGTTGAGGTGATAGTCCCACCACCGTTATAATGCCAACCAAAACCAACACCACCGCCAGGTAAACCGATTTGCCCCACCATTGATGCCAGTACGACTAACATCCATGGGTACTGCTCACCATGGTGCATCCTCTGAACACACCACCCACCCATAAACTGAGTGCGTCCCTGTACCAGCAGACGAGCGAACTGACGAATTTCATCTGCCTGCAGACCACAAATTTTTGCTGCCCACTCGGCATCTTTCGGTTGTTTATCACTTTCACCAAGCAGGTAGGGTAAGAACTGGTCAAAACCGACACAATAATCCTTAATGAATGCGGCATCATATAGCTTTTCCTGATACAGGGTATAAGCCAAGCCAAGCATCAGCGCTACGTCAGTTTGAGGATTAATTGCCAGTTGTTCACAGTTCAGATAATTTTGTGTCTTGCTACGTACCGGATCGACACTGATAACCTTTATCTTTCCCTGTGCTACGCGTTCTTTAATCTGCTGCCAGTAACCATAAGCCTGATGATCAGGAACCAGGTATTCAATTTGCAGATTCTTAATAGGGTCGCAGCCCCACAATATAATAGTATTGGTATTTTCAATCACCAGTGGATATGAAGTTTGCTGCTCGTTAACCTCAACAGAACCAATAACATGTGGCAGAATAACTTGTGCAGCAGCGGTGGAATAATCGCCAAGTGTTTTAACATAGCTACCGTGCAGCCCTAATCCACGATTCATTGCGCTACCAGCTTTGTGTAACTTACCTACAATCTGCCAGTCTGCAAGCCCAGTGAAAATCCCAGAGGATCCATAGTTTTTCTGAACACGGTCAAGTTCACCATACATCAGATCGAGTGCCTGATCCCAGCTAACCCGGACAAATCTGTTATCACCACGCTGATTACGATCGGATTTCTCCTTATTACGCAACCAGTCCAGACGAACCATAGGGTAGCGCACCCGGGAAGGGTTATAAACGACTTCACGTAAGGCTTTGAGCATGTCACCGGGATGTTTATCATGTCTAAATGGACGTGTCTCAATCCATTCTCCATTACGGACCAGAGCCTCAAAAGCACCAAATTGAGAGCCTGATTGTATCCACATGTCCGGGGTTTCACCAGCAGCCCATGCCCGACTGAATAATGGTTGCGGGGCCAGGATACTTGCAGCGCCTACGGCCATGACGCCATTAATAAACCGCCGCCGCGAAAGATTTACATCGTTTATACTCATAACAGTCTCCTAGCATATTAATTATTAAACGTTAATGGTTATTCTTGGTATCACTGGCTGAGTTCTGTAGATATTTTAATAACGTATACTCTTCCTGCTTCTGAAGCCTGTAATAAATTGACATGGATTTAAGCCCGGCAATCCAGCCATTGGCGTTATAACGTGTAGTTGGGGGCGCGCTATGGCAACCACTGCAAGTTGCTTCATACATTTGTGCGGCATATTGCCATATGGGTTCGATACTATCGGTGAAACCATCAACGGTAGTCCAGGCTTCAAAACTAACTTGTTGCCATTCCTGATGTGACGTTGGTTCAATCTGGGTTTTAATTATTTTCACAAGCGGAGTTAAAGTTTCATCCAGTACGGCAGAAAAAACCCTTTTACCTGGATACTGAGCAATAACGCGACCTCGTCCAGAACTTTCTCTCCAGCCAGTCACTTTAATAAGAACTTTATTTTCTTTTTTATTCAGTACAATGACCTCCGTTGCTGGCATTATTATGGCTTTACCTACTGTGGTTTCGACAGAAGCCATAAGAGGTTTCTCTGTCAAGGTATAGAGCACGGATGAATCAGGCAGAGAATTGCTTTGCTGGACAAGATTTTTATACTGGCTACGAAACCCGCTGCTCATATCAGGCTTATCGTGCGCAATCCCTTTATGGCAATCAATACAGTTACTGTCCTTCACTGCAGCTGGCGTCATTTGTGTCGCCGCAGTAACTGACTGTTTGCTGTGATCCATTGCAGTATAAGTATGACAGGATTTACAGGCAGCCGAATTATTCTCACTCATCCGCTTCCATTCACGTTGAGCTAATTCTGCTCTTTTATTTTTAAAAGCCTCTGGAGTATCAATAGATGGAGATATAAATTCATGGTAAAAGTCATTGAGAGCTTCACCTTTACGTATAAGTGTGGGGAAAATTCCCGGAGGAATATGGCAGTCACGGCATTCAGCACGTACACCAGAAGCATTCTTGAAGTGTGTGCTTCGTTGGTATTCTTGTCCTACCGTAGCCATTGAATGGCAGGATAGGCAAAATTCTGTCGTACTGGTGTAATGTATCCCCTGCCAGCCTCCCCACAATAGGGCTAACATTGCCACAGCTCCGCTAATAAAAACCAATAATATTTTTTTTCGTATTAATGACATTTTTGTATTACCAGATAATTTTCTCCAGTTGTTAATCTAACAGGTACAGGGAACAATCTAATAGATACACCAGACAATGCATATAGAGCCATGCCGCATAGCTCATTAGGCGTAGATGATATTAAATTTTCATTTCTTTACACACGTTCCTTTTGCTTAAAACCCACTTATTGCTGTGTGATTCCATTCACAAAACAGAATAATATATAGACATAGCACTACTTTCATACAGATTTGAGAATAACTCCCATTGCAATAACACTTAACGCAATTATCTCACGAGTCAAATGGTAACAAGAATCAATGACAATTACCCTAGGGACACTTAAAAATCATTAATATATCTAAAATACGTGACACTTAAAAATAATTAATATATCTAAAATACGTATGTATACACTTCATTATATAAGTAGTATAAGGAGGCAATCTGGGTTAATTAAAAAAATTAATACAATAAATAATGGTGGGCTTACATGGGATTACCTAAAATTGACAGGCAATGCGGTTTACCATTGCAGATGCAAATTTATCAATATTATCGCCAAAAAATGCATGAAGGAGTATATCTCTCTGGTGATAAACTCCCATCTGTTCGTGAATTATCCAGAGAGTTAAAGGTTGCACGCATAACAGTTACTCTGGCATACGAAAAACTCCTGATTAATAACTATATTAAATCTGTTCGTGGAATTGGCTATCAGGTTATTTTCGATAAACCAATAAGATTAGCCTCACAAAAATCACCAAGAACCAAAAATTCAAACAGTTTTATACCTGATACAATAAAAACGCCTGATGATTTATACGTTGAATCGTCGACAGAAATATACAGTCAGATAAGCATTCCTGATTCGACTGCATATCCATGGGCAAACTGGAAAACATGGAATAACACACCAAGTATCAAAAAAATAGAATTAGCCACTCGTTATCACTCTCCGTCCGGCCTTTTGGAATTAAAGGAAGAGATTTCTCGCCACTTATATACTTCACGAAATATAAATGTAGCATCTAAATGCATTATAATAACCAACGGAATACAAGAGGGTTTATCATTATTAGCTCAGTTATTTACTTTTAAAAAGTCATCAACAGACATTTCACCATGTCATATCGTTACGGAATCACCTTGTTACTCGGGTGCATGGCATGTATTTAATTATTACGGCGCAAAGATCACTTGTGTAAATGTCGATAAAAATGGATTATGTGTCAATCAATTACCAAAAGAAGCAACCCACCTGTGTTATGTGACACCGTCTCACCAATACCCTTTAGGCTGTCGGTTATCACTCGCCAGGCGTAAAACGCTACTCCAGTGGGCATTATTGACAGGAGCCTATATAATTGAGGACGATTACGATAGTGAGTTCTCATACAACGATAATAATTTACCAACACTTAAATCTCTGGATAATCAAGATAGAGTTATTTATGCAGGTACATTTTCTAAAACCCTGGGGCCAGGAATAAGACTGGGATATCTTGTTTGTCCAGAACCGCTTGTGCAAGTAATAAAGAATATCAAATCATTAAACAACAGTGGTAGTAACTGGATACAACAACAGTTTATAGCAGACTTTATGCGCAGCCGCGCATTTCATAACCACTTATCCAGGCTATCTGTTATGTACCGAGAAAGACAAAACCATCTTCATAAAGGGTTAAAACAACTATTTCCAGAGGGTTTTGTTTGGGGAATCAATTCAGGACTACATCTCTCATTAATTTCCCCATACTCAGAAGAGTATGTAAAAAAGCTACGTAAACGTTGTCTGGAAGCTGGGTTACGCTTCGATACGTTAAATGAATTACAAAATGGTTCTGAATTGAAATGGAAAGAAAATGGATTTTCAGCTATGTTTTTTGGCTTTGGCGATCTTAGCATACAAAAAATATCTCAAATGCTGATTATAATAGAAAGAGAAAAGATAGAATAGACATCGGCTTCATCAACTGTTACATGTAAGAATGGACAATTGCTAGTCAGCATAATAGTCCACATTGAAATTTGAGTGATTGCAAATTTCATATCCATGAAGGTTCATCATAGTGAATTACGTTCGTATTAATTAACGATTGAAAGAGTATATAATATAATGAGAATGATAACATTTAAACTTATACTTACCCCTAGTCTAGCACTGGCATCAACATTTACCGGCGTAGCCCATGCTGCAGACTGGAGCATCTGCAAATTGGAAGTGTTTGTAATGAATAAAATATATGCATTATGCCCCTTTAGGGAAATCTTTTATCTGTTTACGCGTCCATAAAAATACTAAATATCCGTTGAAAGGTGAAATAGTCACCTACAGGCCTGACAAATCAGATACTATCCGTCTGGTTGGTGATACAGGACTTCAACAATGGAGCCAGTCCGAAGGTTTCCGGACTGGCTCCGCCAGAATGACAATGGTGCCAAGTTTATTTTTATTATTCGCACCTCAAGGCTGATGGTCAAAATTGAGTCAGTTGTTATCTGTGACTTAGTTCATACACCAACTGAGATATCTGATGCATGACTTCTGCACTGGCTTTTTCCATAGACCAAGTTCTTTTGACATTTTATCAAAATTGCCCGCAGTAAACTCCCTTAAGGCTGTATTTCCCGAATTATGTACTTTTTTATGAGGCGCTGCCAGGAGGGGGAAATTTTTAAACTGTGAGAATATTTTACCAGACGCAACCGTAAAACCATTTCCCCAGCCGGCATTGATGATATGATGTTGCTTGTTTACTCTTTTCTTTATTTAAGAGGGTTTGATAGACATTAAACTTCCAAAGTATATGTTCTATATCAACAATGTTTAAAAATTGAGTAATTGATATATGCTTAAGCATTTTTCCATACATTCCGATTTTTATATAAAAATACTTATTGATTCTGTTATTTCTTGTATGTTTTCTACTGTTTGGTAAACAAGACTTTTCTGCGCAATAATAGCCTCATTTATGTCATCTGAATTATCCAGTATCATAGTAGTCCGGTCATGAACAACGACTGAACTGCGCTGAACATCATCAGCCAGTCGCTTTACTTCTTTTGCTATTACACTAAACCCCTTGTCTGCATCACCAACTTTTGCAGCTTATATATTAATGGGTCTACAACTTCATACTGCCGGTGCACAAAGGTTGTCCACGCCTGAAAATCGGCGTTGCCGTATACACAAAATTATTGGCATGGTGCATAACCAAGTAACACGCACTGACAGAATATGAGATAGTCACCCGGCTGATAAATCGCCAGGATCGCGGCTGAACTCCAGATAACTACCGCGCCTACGGCGGTAAATTTGCCGGAACCGGCGACAGCCACATCGCGTTTGCCTCTCCGGATGAAAACCGCTCGGTGCTGGCGGCCTGGATTGGTGCACAGACGAAGCGTGCTGGTGAAATTCACCCGGCGGCAGATAACAACTGGCGTCTGGCGCCGATTCACAGCGATACACCACTGGATATTCGCTTTGAAACATCACCGTCTGATAAAGCCGCTGCGTTTATTAAAGAGAAAGGCCAGTATCCGCTGAAGAAAGTCGCGACCGATGACATCGGTTTCGCCATTTATCAGCTGGATTTAAGTAAGTAACTTTTGTGCCGGATGCGACGCAATAGCGTCTTATCCGGCCTACAAAGCTACGCAGCCCGTTCGTCCCGCTGCGCTAAAACCTGCGGCAAATTCAGTTCTATCCAGTCCGCCAGCGCGGCGACTTTATCGCTCACCTGCTCACCCAACGGCGTCAGGCTATACTCCACATGCGGTGGTACTACCGGATACGACACCCGATTGATAAACCCGTCATGCTCTAACGCTTGCAGGGATTGCGCCAGCATCTTTTCACTGACCCCGCCCATCTTACGGCGCAAATCGCTGAAACGGTGCGTACCGTCGCGCAGCGCCACCAGAATCAACACGCCCCAGCGGCTGGTGACGTGTTTTAACACCTCGCGGGAGGGACACTGTTCGGCAAACAAGTTGCCATCGCGTAACTGCTGGGAGAGCGTCGAAGCTGTCATTTTCATACTAACCTTTTTGTGCGTACTTACTAAAAGTAAGTTTAGATGTTAGCGTGATTAAACACAAGACCAATACCAAGGAGTCACCCCATGATCGCGATTACCGGCGCCACCGGCCAACTGGGCCAACACGTTATTGAATCTCTGCTGAAAACCGTTCCTGCCAGCCAGATTGTGGCAATTGTGCGTAATCCCGCTAAAGCGACGGCGCTTAGCCAGCAGGGCATTACCGTTCGTCAGGCGGATTACAGTGATGAAGCCGCCTTTACAACTGCCTTACAGGGTATCGACAAGCTACTGCTGATCTCCTCCAGCGAAGTGGGACAACGTGCCCCGCAGCATCGCAACGTGATTAACGCAGCGAAAGCTGCCCACGTAAAATTTATCGCCTACACCAGCCTGCTGCACGCCGACACCTCCCCGCTTGGGCTGGCTGATGAGCATGTGGCAACCGAGAAGATGCTGGCTGAATCCGGTATCGCGTACGCGCTGCTGCGTAACGGCTGGTACACCGAAAACTATCTCGCCAGCGCACCAGCGGCACTGGAACATGGCGTGTTTATCGGGGCAGCAGGTGAAGGCAAAATTGCCTCAGCGACTCGCGCCGACTATGCCGCCGCTGCGGCGCGCGTCATCAGTGAAGATGGTCACGCCGGTAAAACCTATGAGCTGGCGGGCGACGCAGGTTGGACCCTGAGCCAGTTGGCTGCCGAGCTGGCAAAACAGAGCGGCAAAAAAGTGGTGTATCAGAACCTGAGCGAAGCTGATTTTGCCGCCGCGCTAAAAGGTGTGGGCCTGCCTGCCGGACTGGCAGACATGCTGGCTGACTCAGACACAGGTGCCTCCAAAGGCGGTCTGTTCGACGATAGCCATACGCTGAGCAAACTGATTGGTCGCCCGACCACCTCGTTGGCTGACAGCGTCAAAGGCATCGTGTAAGTGTTAAAAATTAGTTAATTGTGGTGGCATCCCCGCGCATCCTCTCTGATAATGACAGGATGATGCGTGGGGAGAGAAAACGTGCAAGGTGTACCTGAGCAATTTATTGATGAGAAAGACAGCGCCCGCTTTCGCCATCTGGCGCAGGTGCCGGGCGTTGAGCTGTATCATGCGCACATCTCGCGTTACGCCTTTGAGCCGCACACCCATGAAGCGTTTGGCATTGGCGCGATAGAAACCGGAGCTGAACGTTTTCGCTATCGCGGCACGCAGTACGTGGCCCCCGCCCATTCCGTCGTCACCATGAATCCCGATGAGCTGCATACCGGCGAAGCTGAAACTGCCGACGGCTGGCGCTATCGAATGATTTATCTTGAACCCGATCTTCTGGAAGAGGTAACCGGGATCCGCCACTGGTGGTTTCATGACGTAACGCGTCACGATCCGCTGCGCTCGCGCCAGATCTGCTCGCTAATCCACGGCCTGTGGAACACGGAGGATCCGCTGGCGCAAAAAGGCCTTCTACTCGATCTGATCGACACGTTCCAGCCGCTGGCCCGCCATGCGCCGGTATTGCCGGAGGGGGCGCATCGCTTTGAACGGGTACGCGAGTATCTGCACGATAATTATATGCATCCGGTCACGCTCGACGAGCTGGCGCGGGTTGCATCACTGAGTCCCTGGCATTTTCAGCGCCAGTTTAAATCTCATTTCCACGTCACGCCGCACCAGATGCTGATGGCTATCCGCCTGTGGCGAGCCAAAGGTTTTCTCACTTACGGTATGCCCGCCGCAGATGTCGCCGCCGCAACCGGCCTCACCGACCAGTCGCATCTTACCCGCGCGTTTACCCATCGCTACGGCATTACACCGGTGCGTTATCAGAAACAAGTCGTCCGGCGTTGATCAGCAATCTCATACAATACGGCGGCATTTTTCCTGCCTACACTCGACTCATTGTTAAACGATGTGGATGTCAAAAATGATTAGCGGTGTGTTGTATGCCCTGTTGGCTGGGCTGATGTGGGGATTAATTTTTGTTGGACCGCTGATCGTACCGGAATACCCGGCGGTATTGCAGTCGATGGGGCGTTATCTGGCGCTGGGGCTGATCGCATTGCCGATTGCCTGGCTGGGACGTGCGCGTCTGCGTCAACTCGTGCGGAAAGACTGGGTAACTGCGCTGACGCTAACAATGATGGGGAATCTGATTTATTACGTTTGCCTGGCAAGCGCCATCCAGCGCACCGGCGCACCGGTCTCCACAATGATTATTGGTACATTGCCGGTGGTGATCCCGGTCTTCGCTAACCTGCTCTACAGCCAGCGTGACGGCAAATTATCATGGTGGCGTCTGTCACCTGCGCTGGTGCTGATTGGTATAGGATTGCTGTGCGTGAATATCTCGGAGCTGAATCAGGGGTTACCAGACTTTAGCGGCTGGCGTTATGGTTCCGGCATCGCGCTGGCGCTTGTCTCGGTGGTGTGTTGGGCCTGGTATGCGCTGCGTAATGCCCGCTGGCTGCGCGAGAATCCGGATAAGCACCCGATGATGTGGGCGACGGCCCAGGCATTGGTGACGCTGCCTGTTTCTCTGCTCGGTTACATTGCCGCCTGCCTGTGGCTGAACGGGCAAACGCCGGACTTCGCTCTGCCCTTCGGTCCGCGTCCGGGTGTGTTTATCGGCCTGATGATAGCCATTGCTGTCTTGTGTTCGTGGGTTGGCGCACTGTGCTGGAACGTCGCCAGCCAAAAATTGCCGACGGTTATCCTCGGCCCGTTGATTGTCTTCGAAACGCTGGCCGGTTTGTTGTACACCTTTATTCTGCGTCAGGAATTTCCACCTCTGCTGACGGTTAGCGGAATAGCACTGCTGATGGTTGGGGTGGTGATAGCCGTCAGGGCCAAGCCGCAGAAACCGAGCGTCGTAGTGGTTTCACAATCATAATGTGCCGGTTGGCGCTGCTTATCCGGCCTACTGGGTAATATCTTGTAGGCCGGAGCAGACGTTAAACTTTAAACACCGCCACCGTCTGATTCAACCGCGCGGCCTGCTCTTCAAGCGCGGCAGCGGCGGAAGCGGACTCTTCTACCAGCGAGGCGTTTTGCTGCGTCACGCGATCCATTTCGGCAACAGCCTGGCCTACCTGATCGATACCCCGACTTTGTTCATCAGAAGCAGAGGCAATCTCCCCCATGATGTCGGTCACGCGGGTCACGGCGCTAACAATTTCCGCCATCGTTTCGCCCGCCTCATGTACCAGCGCCGTACCGGCATTGACTCGATTCCCCGAATCATCAATCAGCGCTTTAATCTCTTTCGCCGCCTGAGCGCTACGCTGCGCCAGCGTGCGCACCTCGCCTGCGACCACGGCAAACCCACGCCCTTGCTCGCCCGCACGCGCCGCTTCTACCGCCGCGTTCAGCGCAAGAATATTAGTCTGGAAGGCAATACCGTCGATAACATTGGTAATTTGCGCGATTTTGCTGGAACTGTTGGCGATTTCATCCATCGTACGCACCACGCCATCGACCACGTTTCCGCCTTTCTGCGCCGTCTGCGAGGCATTTTTTGCCAGACTGGTCGCCTGACGCGCGTTATCCGCGTTCTGTCTCACGGTTGCGGTAAGTTGTTCCATGCTGGCAGCAGTCTCTTCCAGAGAGGCAGCCTGTTGCTCGGTACGTGAAGAGAGATCGTTGCTGCCAGCGGCAATTTCACCCGCGCCGGTATAGATAGTATCGGCCCCGTCACGCACCACGCTGACCGTATTCGCCAGCGCCTGCTGCATGTCTCGGACACTGCTTGCCAGCAGCGCCATTTCATTACTGCCATCGGCGTTGATGCGGTGCGTCAAATCACCTGCGGCAATGTGGCGAATATGTCCCATCACCTCGTGGAGCGGCTTGAGCAGCACTCGCTGCATCGCCAGCCAACTGGCGATAATCACGGTGACGACAATCAGCATCACCGCGGACAGCAGCCAGATTATCTTCTGGTAATCACTCTCATTGTCCTGCACTCCGGTAGTGGCCAGCGCCGTTTGCGCGCTACGCCATTGCCGATAAACTTCCTGCATGGCCGTTTGCTTTTGCTCGGCATTCTGCTTGAACATCTCTTCCAGCTTTCCTTCAGCCAGCAGCGCGTTCATTTTTGCCAGCGTGGCAGAATAGATGCCGTACTGCTCTTCCAGTCGATCGGCCAGATGCTCATCCAGCCCCGGAGTTTCCGGCAGAGCGTAGTATTTATCGTAATGCTCTTTCGATTCGGCCAACAGGCGATTTGCCGTGTTCACCAGCTCCTGCAACTGACCGCCGTTAATATCGCTGGCCATTGTTCCCTGTAAACGCAGCATGCCCCGGTTGAGCGTGACGCGAGCCTGATTCAGGCTAATCCAAGCATCGGTAAACTCAGCCACGTTCTGGCTGGAAAGTTGAGATACGTTAAAGTTCTGCTTATCGTTATTGAGCGCGCCAATAAAGACGCCCGCGGAGATGAGCTGCATTGCGCCCAGCGCAAGTAACACGGTGATAAGTAAGGTTATCACTTTGATTCGTTTGAACATCTGTAGCCTTTTATTATGCAGGTATTGTCTGAGGTCTAACTATCGGCAGCGGCGTGCGCTTATTTAATCCTCTGGTGCAGCTTTTTTCGCCGTACCACTCCTTTCCAATAAGATTCAGCACGTTAAAGAGATAAGAAATTTTCGTGACAGTCATCACAAAATCCTCTGCCTCGAAAGGGTTATATCCTTCGCCATAAGTTGCATTTAAAATACACCTTATATTATTGAGAATGAGGTAACGGCAATGTCTTATCGCGATCAACCTTTAGGTGAACTGGCGCTCTCTATTCCTCGCGCTTCGGCCCTGTTTCGTAAATACGATATGGATTACTGCTGCGGCGGTAAGCAAACGCTGGCACGCGCAGCCGCGCGTAAAGAGCTGGATTTAGACGTGATTGAAGCGCAGCTCGCGCAGCTGGCTGAACAGCCGCTGGAGAAAGACTGGCGTACCGTGGCTCTGGCTGAAATCATCGACCATATCATTGTGCGTTATCACGACAGACACCGCGAACAGCTGCCGGAACTGATCCTGCAGGCCACTAAAGTTGAACGCGTTCACGCAGACAAACCGAACGTACCGCGCGGCCTGGCGAAAAACCTGACCATGCTGCATGAAGAGCTGTCCAGCCACATGATGAAAGAAGAGCAGATCCTGTTCCCGATGATCAAACAAGGCATGGGCAGCCAGGCGATGGGGCCAATCAGCGTAATGGAAAGCGAACATGACGATGCTGGTGAACTGGTGGAAGTGATCAAACACATCACCCATAACGTAACGCCGCCACCAGAGGCCTGCACCACCTGGAAAGCCATGTATAACGGCATTAACGAAATGATCGACGACCTGATGGAACACATCAGCTTGGAAAACAATGTGTTGTTCCCGCGTGCCCTCGCAGGTGAATAAAAAAAGGCGCCTGAGAGCGCCTTCCTGAAGTCCGAATTCGGCCACTGCTTATGTGGCCTTTTTTGTGTCAGAACGTAGGCCTGATAAGCGCAGCGCATCAGGCAATCCCGGCGGCATAATACGGCGTAAACGCCTTATCCGGCCTACATCTCACTGCGTAGCGATTATCGCGTACCTGCCATACGTTTTTTACCGATGAACAACCAGCCCAGACCCAGCGCGATGAACCACAGCGGCGTGACGATCAGCGCCTGACGGGTATCATCTTCCAGCGTCAGCAGTACCAGTACGAAGACGAAAAACGCCATACATACCCAGCACATCAGCTTGCCTAACGGCATCTTGTAGATTGATTTTTCATGCAGGTGAGGACGCTGCTTGCGGTACACCAGGTACGAGCAAAGAATGATGGTCCAGACGAACATGAACAGAATCGCCGATACGGTGGTGATCATGGTGAAGGCGCCAATCACGCTCGGGTTCACGTACAGCATCACCACGCCGCCCAGCAGACAGATACAGGAGAAGGTTAAACCTTTCGCCGGAACTGCGCGTTTAGACAGCTTGGCAAACGCTTTAGGCGCAACGCCTTCCTGCGCCAGGCCGAACAGCATACGGCTGGTAGAGAACACGCCGCTGTTTGCAGAAGAGGCAGCTGAAGTCAGCACCACAAAGTTGATCAGGCTCGCCGCAGCAGGCAGACCAACCAGCACAAACAGTTCAACGAATGGGCTCTTGGTTGGCACTACCGAGCTCCACGGCGTAACGGACATAATCACGATCAGCGCAAAAACGTAGAACATGATGATACGGATTGGAATCGAGTTAATGGCGCGCGGCAGAGATTTTTCCGGATCCTTGGTTTCCGCAGCGGTCGTTCCCACCAGCTCAATACCGACAAACGCGAACACCGCTATCTGGAAGCCGGCAAAGAAGCCGCTCAGACCTTTCGGGAACCAGCCACCGTCATTCCACAGATGCGTAAACGATGCCTGAACACCGGTTGGCGACTGGAAGTGTGTCAGCACCATCACCAGACCAACGACAATCAGGCCGATAATGGCGACGATTTTGATCATCGCAAACCAGAACTCCATCTCACCAAACATTTTAACGGTGGCAAGGTTGAGGCTCAGCAGCAGCACAATCACCGCCAGCGAGGCGACCCAGTCTGACAGTTCGGGGAACCAGAATTGCGCATACGCGGTAATCGCGACCACGTCTGCCATCCCGGTAACGACCCAGCAGAACCAGTAGGTCCAGCCGGTAAAATACCCGGCCCATGGCCCGAGCAGGTCAGAGGCAAAATCACTAAAGGATTTGTACTCCAGATTCGAGAGCAGCAATTCACCCATTGCACGCATCACGAAAAACAGCATAAAACCGATGATCATATACACAAAGATGATCGACGGTCCGGCGAGACTGATGGTTTTACCGGAGCCCATAAACAGGCCAGTACCGATAGCGCCACCAATGGCAATAAGTTGAATGTGACGGTTTGTGAGATTGCGCCGTAGCGACTGTTCAGACGACGCCTCTTCAGCGGTGTCGACTTTTACCTGATCTACCATGTTTTTTCTTCCTGTACCTGTCTGTGTTGTTCAGGCTCTACGGCCTTTAGTGTGTCTATGATACGACGATCCTGTGATCAGGACTCATCGATATTAGGTAAGAATTGGCGGGATGAATACTAAGATTTAGATATAATGTTAATTTAATGTTTAAAGTGAGTGTCATATCACTCTGATAGCGCGAATCAGCTCACAAAAATACACGCTGATGGGGCATTTGCAAGATAAAATATCGACAACGACGTAACTATAGCTTTTCACGCTATTTTTTTGTTCCCCCCGGCCGCGGGGGGAACAGAAGTCACTGCTTACAGGATCTCAAGCAGCTCAACTTCGAACACCAGCGTGCTGAACGGAGGAATGGACGCGCCAGCGCCACGCTCGCCGTAAGCCAGTTCCTGAGGAATAGTCAGTTCCCATTTGGAACCTACCGGCATCAGGGTCAGCGCTTCAATCCAGCCAGGGATTACGCCGTTAACCGGGAATTCAGCCGGTTCGCCACGTGCGACAGAGCTGTCAAACACGGTACCGTCGATCAGTTTACCGGTGTAGTGCACACGAACGCGGTCAGTACGCGCCGGAATAGCACCTTCACCCTGGGTCAGAACACGGAACTGCAAACCGGATTCAGTGCTGTTCACACCGTCTTTCTCACGGTTTTCTTCCAGATATTTGACGCCATCAGCCGCCATAGCCTGGAAACGCTCGCGACGTACTGCATCGGCGCGTTCGTGGATTTCACGCAGTGCGCGATGCACAACATCAACCGGCACTGCCGGGTGCTTACCTTCCAGCGCGTCAGCGATACCCGCTACCAGCGCTTCAGGCAACAGTCCTTCCAGTCCGGATTCGCTCAGCTGTTGTCCTACCTGCAAACCAATGCCGTAGCTTGCTTGCGCTTCGATAGTGTCAAAAGTCGGGTTAGCCATCATATTTCCTTTCATCGGATGTAAAGTAGCGGGCAGCATATCAGCCATGCCGCATCCGGTAAAACTTTGTCTCGGGAACAGATGACAAATCGCGAGGAAACATAAACAATAGGAATATCCCGCGTTGACGTCACGAAAGCGGGTAATATGACGAACATCATAGCGTTAGCCATCTATACTCTATGATCGAGGAACGAGACGCGGAGCAGGAGGAAAGCCATGCCCGGGCGCTTTGAATTAAAACCAACCCTGGCGAAAATCTGGCATGCACCGGACAATTTTCGCATTATGGACCCGCTACCGCCTATGCACCGCCGCGGCATTATTATTGCTGCTATTGTGTTGGTGATAGGTTTCCTGCTCCCTTCCAGTGACACCAGCGATACCCCTGTGGTGACGCGTACTGCCCAGCTGGATTTACAGTCACAGTCGCAGCCGCCGACCGAGGCTCAGCTGCAGGCACAGCTTGTCCCGCCGCAAAACGATCCCGGCCAGGTCGCTCCGGTTGCGCCAGAGCCAATCCAGGAAGGAGAACCTGATGCACAGCCTCAGGGCCAGCAATCTCAGCCGCAGACACAACCTTTCCAACAGGATAGCGGAATTGACCAGCAGTGGCGCTCCTATCGCGTAGACTCAGGTAAAACGCTGGCGCAGGTATTCCGTGACCATAACCTCCCGCCAACCGATGTGTATGCGATGGCACAGGTTGAAGGTGCCGGAAAACCGCTGAGCAATCTGAAAGACGGTCAGATGATACAGATCAGGCAGAATGCCAATGGCGTGGTGACGGGATTAACCATTGATACCGGGAATGGTCAGCAGGTACTGTTTACCCGCCAGCCTAACGGCAGTTTTATCCGCGCCCGTTAGGCGCCGTGGCCCCGTGATTCCAGGCCTGATAAGCGATAGCGCCATCAGGCATCAAGGTGAAGCGTCAACGCTTCACCTTGTTCACCCACCAGATCCCCGAACAGACCAGCACCAGCGCTACCGCATATTTCCATTCGAGAATGTTTTCACCGAGGAATATTGCCGACAGTACCGCCCCCGAAACCGGGATCAGGAAGTTAAACGGCGCAATCATCCCCACGCGATTATGTTTGAGCAGAATACTCCACAAGGCGAAAGCGACCGAAGAGAGTAACGTCAGGTAGCCCAGAATCGCTACCGAAGATGCACCGTGTACGGTTAGCGTGCCGCCAAAAGCGTAGCCGCCGATAACTAACGCCAGACCGCCACCGCCCAACTGGTACCCTGTCATTACCGTCGGGTCCACCGTCTGAGAAATACGTTTTCCATATAGCGTGGCAGCAGAGAGAATAAAGGCCGCCATCACTACTGAGCCGTCTCCTAACAGGCTGAAGCTAAAATCCAGTCCGCTGCTAAAGTTCACTACCATCACCCCAGCAAAGCCGAGGATACAGCCCAGCGCTTTGTTGTAGCTCAGTTTGTCGTTATGGTAGATAAAATGGGCCAGCAGCACGCTGAAGAAGGTCCCGGTCGCATTCATGATGGACCCTTTTACCCCCGTCGTGAATGCCAGGCCAATATAGAAGAAGATGTATTGCAGCGAGGTTTGCGTCAGTCCCAACAGCGTGAGTTGGCCGTACTGACGCGGGCTTAACCGGCCAATCGGTTTACGCTGCGCTAACGCCAGCAGTAGCAGCAATAATCCCGCAAACAGAAAGCGATATCCGGCAAAGACAATCTTTGAGGGAATGTCATCCGTGGCAATCTGGAAGATCTCATATCCGCTTTTGATCGCCGGATAAGCACTTCCCCACAGCAGGCAGCAGAACGCTGCGCTCAGGTAGACAACATTTTTACGCGCAAACAGAGGTTGGTGCGTTGGTTCCATTCCATCACCACTTTGAAATAATGTTTTATTTTTGTGATTATCCCGAAAAGGATAAAGAATAGCCAGAGAGAAAAGCGGGGGAACAGAAAAGCAAAACGCCGGCACAGGGCCGGCGCTTTTACGCGGTCATCAGAATAAAAACTTATTCTGCAACTACGTTTACAGTCAGCTTAGCAAACACTTCGCTGTGAACCTGGAAGCTCACTTCGTGCTCACCAGTGGTACGCAGAACGCCGTTCGGCAGACGAACTTCGCTCTTAGCTACTTCAACGCCAGCTGCAGTTACAGCGTCAGCGATGTCGCGAGTACCGATGGAACCGAACAGTTTACCTTCGTCGCCAGCTTTAGACGCGATGGTTACGGTTTCCAGTGCGTTGATTTTCTCAGCACGAGCTTCAGCAGCGGACAGAACGTCAGCCAGTTTAGCTTCCAGCTCAGCGCGACGCGCTTCGAAAAATTCAACGTTTTTCTTGGTAGCAGGAACAGCTTTACCCTGTGGTACCAGGAAGTTACGAGCATAGCCCGCTTTAACGTTAACCTGATCACCCAGGCTACCCAGGTTTGCTACTTTATCAAGCAGAATAACTTGCATTACCTTATCCTCTCAAAGTCGTATTAATGGACCGTGACCGATTACTGATGACGATCAGTGTACGGCAGCAGGGACAGGTAGCGAGCGCGTTTGATAGCGCGAGCCAGCTGACGCTGGTATTTTGCACGGGTACCGGTGATACGGCTTGGGACAATCTTACCGCTTTCGGTGATGTAGTTTTTCAGCGTAGCGATATCTTTATAGTCGATCTCTTGAACGCCTTCCGCGGTGAAACGGCAGAACTTGCGACGACGGAAATAACGTGCCATATGGCTAGTCTCCAGAATCTATCAATTCAATCTGCTCGGCATGCAGAACCATTTTGCTCAGGCCGTTCTTTGCCTTGTGGCAAGAGATGAACCCCTGAACGGTCACTGCGCTACCGACCGTTATACTGTGAGTAATGGCCTGGTTTTCGTGTCCGCTAATAATAACGGGCATTTGGCACCACGCCTGCCGGTGAAACCCGGCTTCCTCCTGCACAGAACGATGCTCAAGCACGAACTGGCAATGAGGAATTCCTGATGGACTGACCTTTCGAAGGGGAGCCCTGCACACGGTGCCGGACAACGCCAGACGGTTGGTCATCAGAAATTACTCTTCAGAATCCCCAGCTTCAGCATCATCTGCGGTTTCGTTAGCGAAATCATCGCGACGTTCACGACGCTCGTCTTTCGCTTTAACCATCGGAGATGCTTCGGTAACAGCGTGTTTAGTACGCATAACCATGCTGCGGATAACGGCATCGTTGAAGCGGAAGGTAGTTTCCAGCTCATCGATCACTTCCTGCGGCGCTTCAACGTTCATCAGAACGTAGTGAGCTTTGTGCAGTTTGTTGATCGGGTAAGCCAGCTGACGGCGGCCCCAGTCTTCCAGACGGTGGATCGTGCCTTCTGCACCAGTGATGGCAGCAGTGTAGCGTTCGATCATACCCGGAACCTGTTCGCTCTGGTCAGGATGGACCATAAAAACGATTTCGTAATGACGCATCGAATTGCTCCTTACGGATTATTCAGCCTCCTGTCTGGGTCAGCCGAGGCCCATGGAGGCAAGGAACGTGTTAAAGGTCGGCTGAAAAATGACGCGTCATAATACTGGGGTCAGCAGGTAAACTCAAGGTGCTTGTACGATTATTTATCATGTCGCCATTAATACATATCCAGCAGCATTTTGATGCTGATACAAATAGAGACGATGACAATCATGGGTCGGATGACTTTCTTGCCGCGCGTCAGTACGACTGTCGCACCCAGACGTGCGCCGAGGGATTGCCCGGCAAACATCACCAGCCCCAGCGACCAGATCATTTTACCGCCGAAAATGAAGAATAAAATCGAGGCGATGTTCGACGCCAGGTTAATAAAATTAGAGTGGATTTGCGCTTTATCGATACTGTATCCCCACAGCAGTATATAGCTGAGCGTATAAAAGGAACCGGCCCCGGCACCGAGAAAGCCATCATAAAAACCAATGCATCCCCCGCAGATCAACGAGAAGAGAAACAGGGATACCTGCTGCTTTCTTTTCGGTTCGCTAAGGTTTGGCGCAAAAATGAAGTAAATGGCGACTGCGATAATCAGGATTGGGAGCAGTTTTTTCAGCAGTTCCGGTTCAATGAACTGGATAAGCGTCGTTCCCATCGCAGAACCAATAAAGGCAGATAAAAACACATACTTGTGCTCCTGCACGTTGATGTGCCCCCGGCGTAAAAAGTAAATTCCGGAGGTCAGCGAGCTACCCAGCGCCTGGATTTTATTGGTTGCCAGCGCATTAGCCGGGGGTAAACCAGAAATTAAGAGTGCGCCAATAGAGAGAAAACCACCACCGCCCGACACCACGTTAATAAAGCCAGCCACCAGTGCGACCATGAACATAATCACAAAGTAGCTGAAATCCATGAATGAAGTATCCATAAGTTTTTGCCTTATTATCATAAAGTTATATTAATTATCCGGCTCACTATAAACGGCGTACTCCCCCGATTAAATTGACTATTTGGTAAGAGCTTATGCGCGAAAGGCAGGTATTTTTTCACCGCAGCGGTATACACCAGCAGACTGTTAATTAAAGAAAAGATGGCTATGCGGTAATTTTTTGAACAACTGCATCAGAAATGGTCGCTATCGACTGCGCCGACAGCGGTTAAAATTACATCAGAAGCTAATCACTCACAGGAGAGAAGCAACCAGCGACCGCAGTCGAGGAGGTACATATGCGAGCCCGTGTTTTGACCCTTCTGGCTGTGCTTTTGCTCAGTGCAAATGCAACGGCAGCCATCAAAATTGATAACCGTCAGGCCAGGAACATGGATGATGTGCAGAGCTTAGGCGTCATTTACATAAATCATAACTTCGCCACTGAAAGTGAAGCCACTCAGGCCCTGAATGAAGAGACCGATGCGCAAGGCGCAACCTACTACCACGTGATCCTCACCAGGGAACCCGGTAGTAACGGAAATATGCACGCCAGTGCAGATATTTATCGTTAACACCAGAAATAACCAACGAGAACATTGCCACAGTTTGACTTGCCCCCTTCACCGGGGGCTTTTTTTGCAAAACAATCCCGAAGCCAGACCGATCTCATCCCCATGAAGAGTTGGCTCCGGAACGTTTTTTCCTACTTCTGCCCGTAATAGGCATTTGGGCCGTGCTTACGCATGAAGTGCTTATTCATCAGATAACTGTCGATGGGGCTGAGCGCCGGATTAATGCCGCGCGCAATCCACGCCATCCGCGCCACCTCTTCCATCACCACGGCATTGTGTACCGCATCATGTGCATCTTTCCCCCAGGCAAACGGACCGTGCTGATACACCACAATCCCCGGCGTATGCAGTGGTTCAACGTCACCCAGCGTTTCGATGATCACCTCTCCGGTGTTCAGCTCATATTCACCCTGAACCTCTTCTTCGCTTAGTGCCCTGGTACACGGAATGTCGCCAAAGAAATAATCCGCATGCGTGGTGCCGAGCGCGGGTATTGCCAGACCTGCCTGCGCCCATGCCGTCGCGTGGGTTGAGTGGGTATGCACCACGCCGCCAAGAGAGGAATAGCGGCGATACAGCGCCAGATGGGTGGCGGTATCGGAAGAAGGACGATAACGTCCTTCCACCACGTTGCCGTGCAGATCCACAACCACCATGTCATCCACTGTCATTGTTTGGTAGTCGACGCCGCTGGGCTTAATTACCACCAGCCCGCGTTCGCGGTCGATGGCGCTGACATTACCCCAGGTAAACGTCACCAGCCCGTAGCGCGGCAGATCCATATTGGCCTCAAAAACCTGCTGTTTGAGTTTGTGCATTACACCGCCTCCTCCAGACCGGCGCTGGCCATACGCGCTTTTACCCAGTCGCGCGCCTTCGCCACTTCACGTGCCGGGTCGTCCGACGTTTCACTCCACATCTCAATCAGGTATGGCCCGCAATACCCACTCTGTTTGAGCGTCGCAAAACAACGTTCGAAATCGACAATCCCTTCACCAAACGGCACATTTTTGAATACGCCGGGTTTGGTATCTTTCACGTGTACGGCAACGATATGGCCCATTCCCGCCTGCAACTCCATCTGCACGTCGTTATCCCACGCCGACAAATTGCCAATATCGGGATACAGCTGGAACCACGGATTGTTGAGATAGTGGGCGTAACCCAACGCCTTACTGATCGAATTCATCAGTGGATAATCCATGATCTCCATCGCCAGCGTCACCTGTGCACGACTCGCCATCTCTACGCTTTCTTTCAGCCCATCGCGAAACCGACGACGCGTTTCGTTATTGGCCTGCTGGTAATAGACGTCGTAACCCGCCAGTTGAATAACGCGAATACCGATATCCTGCGCAAACTGAATCGCTTTACGCATGATCTTCAGCCCTTGGTCGCGTACCGCATCATCTTCACTACCCAGCGGGAAACGACGATGAGCGCTCAGGCACATGGACGGTACCCGTATCCCTGTCTCGGCGATAGCGGCCACCAGCGCCAGTCGCTGCTCGCGGCTCCAGTCAAGACGCGCCAGGCGATCGTCGGTTTCATCAACCGACATTTCGACAAAGTCAAAGCCCAGTTCCTTCGCCAGCTGCAGGCGTTCCAGCCAGCACTCCCCGCCGGGGAGCGCTTTTTCATAAATACCGAGCGGGACCTGTTTCGACAACATAGTCGCTCCTTATCCCCACAGCTGGGCGATAGAACGTTTGAACTGACGGGCCGCTTCCACCGGAGAGGCGGCATCGCGAATGCTGCGACCGGCAATAAAGACGTGAATCGGAATTCCCTGGAACAGCGGCAGATCTTCCAGCGCCAGACCGCCGGTGACAGTGACTTTAAAGCCCATCTCGGACAGCCGTTTGATCGCACTGATATCCGCCTCTCCCCACGCCACACCCGCCGCCTGCGCATCACGGCTGCGGTGATACACAACTTGCCCAATGCCCGCGTCACGCCACTCTTGCGCCTGCTCCCAGGTCCAGTAACCCGTCAGTTCAATCTGTACATCACCGTTAAATTCTTTCGCCACTTCCAGCGCCCCCTTGGTGGTGTTGATATCCGCACAGCAGATGACGGTGACCCAGTCAGCGTTGGCTTCGAAACACATGCGGGAGAGGATTTTTCCCGCATCGGCAATTTTGGCGTCCGCCAGCACAATTTTATGCGGGTAAAGCGCCTTCAGGTCACGAACGGCGCGCACGCCCTCTGCCACGCAAAGAATAGTGCCCACCTCAATGATATCGACCTCTTCGGCAATCAGACGTGTCGTTTCATACGCGGAAGACATTGATTGGTTGTCCAGCGCAACCTGCAACATAGGTAATGACATTTTGGTATCCTTTTAAACAGCCGCCGCAGTGGCGTTATCAATTAAATCCAACACTTCCTGCGCGGTGCGACAGGCGCGTAAACGGTCGAAATTGGATTCGTCATCAAAGAGATTCACGATCTGCATGATGCCCACTTCCTGATGAGTGTTGGCGTCAACTGCCGCCATCGTTATCAGAATATCGACCGGGTCGTTATCTTCGTGATTAAACACCAGCGGCGTTTTCAGCGTCACCAGCGCAAAACCGGTTTTCCTGACCCCTTCCTCCGGACGGCCATGCGGCATCGCCAGGCCTGGCGCAATCACAAAGTACGGGCCAAACTGCTCAACGCCATCAAGGATGGCCTGGTAGTAGCGTGGTTCAACCACATCAGCCTTAACCAGCAGATCCACGCCAAGCTTTACCGCTTCCTGCCAGGTACTGGCCTCGGCTTGCAAAAGGATGGAATTATTGTCTGCCAGCGAGTCACGTAATTTCATATGCCGCCCCCTTACTTCACGTCCTGTGGGAAATGCGCTTTGATCACTTCCAGCAGTTTTGGTCCAAAATCGGCAGGAGACAGCATGTTGCGTACGCCAACGACATATTTATTGCCAGAAACGGTAATCTCACCGGCGATATGCGTAGAGGCGATGATGATATCCGCGCCGCTCAGTTCACTTTTGTATTCGCCCACGGCGCAGCTGTTTACCGTATGGTCAATATTTGACTGGGTTAAAAACTGGTCCACCTTCATTTTCATGATCATGGAACTGCCCTGCCCATTGCCACACACAGCCAGAATACGTACGGTCATAATCGGAACTCCTTATTAAGCAGAGTGTTCTGCCAGTTGTTTTTCTGCGTCTTCCTCAGCACGCAACGTGCGTCCTGCGAAAAACATATAAGCCAGTGCAATCAGAATAATGACGGCCATAAACACGATGCCGATGGAGGCAAAGCCCTGCATCATCGGCGGTGCCAGAATTGACCAGTCCGCCATGCCCATCCAGGCGCTCATACCGGTGAGCTTAACCGCCCAGACGCAGCCGAAGATTTCGATCATCCCCATCACCAGGCAAATCTTGAGCGCCGCGCGCCAGCCGCCAAAGTGGTTGGCAAATACGCCGATGGTGGCGTTCGAGAAGAACATCGGGATAAAGCCTGGGATAATCAGGATGGAAGAACCGCAGGCAACCAGAATACCTACCGCAATCAGTTGGCCGATGGTGCCCCACATAAAGCCCCAGACCACCGCGTTGGGGGCAAAGCTGTAAATCGCGGCGCAGTCGATAGCCAGCACCGCGCCGGGGATCAGACGTTGAGAGATACCGTTGAACGCTTCTGAAAGTTCAGCAACGAACATACGTACGCCCTGGGTGATGATGAAGATAGCGACAGCAAACGAAAAACCGGTTTGCAGGATATACACCGTCCAGTGGGTTTTACCCGCCATCGCCTGAACCACATCAATGCCGAAAGAGAGCAGGATCGCCCCGAAAAAGATGGTCATCACAATCGCAGTGGAAACGATATTGTCATGGAAGATATTCAGCCAGCCAGGCAGCTTGAGATCTTCTACGCTCTCCTCTTTCTTACCCAGATACGGCGCGACTTTGTAAGCAATCCAGGAGGCGAACTGCTGCTGGTGACCGATGGAAAAACCACAGCCGTCAGTTACTTCCTGCGTCGGTTTGTACATCATATTGGAGGTAATGCCCCAGTAGAGCGACACCAGCACCGCAGTACAGATGATGGTGGTCCACATCGGGTAACCAAAGATGTAGAAAGAGACAGCAATCAGCCCCGCCTGCTGGAACATGATGTGCCCGGTCAGCATGATGGTTCTAATGCCGGTAATACGCCGTAGTAGTACGTAACAAATGTTCAGCGCCAGCGCTAACAGTACGGCGTACCCTACCCAACTGTAGGCATCCCCCATTCGTTCGATGGTTGCCATCATGGAGGCATAGGTATCGGAGATCGCGCCATTGATACCGTAAACCTCAGACATCTTCGCCACCACCGGTTTAAACGTGCTGGTCAGAATGCCCGACCCTGCCTGCAATAACATAAAACCGATAATCGTTTTGATCGTGCCTTTGATAATGACGCTGACACTTTTACGCAACAGGATGTAGCCGAGGCAGGTCACGATACCCAACAGCAACGGTGCATTGGTCATGACCTGATTAAAAAAGACGGTAAAGATGTTGTAGAGGATCTCCATAACGATCTCCAGTAGACGAAGTTGCTGAACATTCATTACAGATGTCCAGGATATTGTGCCCTCACTCTAATTTTCAAAAGTAATCACAACAAGATTGAATTTGATTAAATGTGATGAACTACGCAAATAATTCTCTTACTTGCAGAGTGGATTTATTTCAAATTCACACACGTCAAAATAAATCCATTTAAAACAATAAAGTACAATAATACATTTCATATAAACCATCTTGTCACGTTGTAATTTTTTCACACTTTTCCATTCAACACCAAAAATCAGCGCATTGCCTTCTTGATAAAATGATGTCAGTATCAATCAAAACAAATCACAATTTGATTCAACTTGAACAAACATGAAGGTAATTGCGATGAGTAAAGTAAAAAGCATCACGCGTGAATCATGGATTCTGAGCACATTCCCGGAGTGGGGAAGCTGGCTCAATGAAGAGATCGAGCAGGAACAGGTCGCACCTGGCACTTTCGCTATGTGGTGGCTCGGCTGTACCGGAATCTGGCTGAAGTCGGAAGGCGGGACTAACGTCTGCGTCGATTTCTGGTGCGGTACGGGTAAACAGAGTCACGGTAACCCGCTGATGAAAACCGGCCACCAGATGCAACGCATGGCAGGGGTGAAGAAACTGCAACCAAACCTGCGCACCACGCCGTTTGTTCTTGATCCGTTTGCTATTCGTCAGATCGATGCGGTGCTGGCCACGCACGATCATAACGATCACATCGACGTAAATGTTGCGGCAGCCGTCATGCAGAACTGTGCCGATGACGTGCCGTTTATTGGACCGCAGACTTGTGTGGATCTGTGGATCGGTTGGGGTATACCAAAAGAGCGCTGCATCGTGGTAAAACCGGGCGATGTGGTGAAAGTGAAAGATATTGAAATTCATGCGCTTGATGCGTTTGATCGTACGGCATTGATCACGCTTCCTGCCGATCAAAAAGCGGCAGGCGTGTTGCCGGATGGTATGGATGCCCGCGCCGTAAACTATCTGTTCAAAACGCCGGGCGGTACGCTTTATCACAGCGGAGACTCACACTACTCCAACTACTATGCAAAGCATGGCAACGAGCACCAGATCGACGTCGCGCTCGGCTCCTACGGCGAGAACCCGCGAGGGATTACGGACAAAATGACCAGTTCCGACATGCTGCGTATGGCGGAGGCCCTGAATACAAAAGTGGTGATCCCTTTCCATCATGATATCTGGTCAAACTTCCAGGCCGATCCTCAGGAGATCCGCGTACTGTGGGAGATGAAAAAGGATCGGTTGAAGTATGGCTTTAAGCCTTTTATCTGGCAGGTGGGTGGCAAGTTCACCTGGCCGCTGGACAAAGATAATTTTGAATATCACTACCCGCGCGGCTTTGACGACTGCTTCACGATTGAACCGGATTTACCGTTTAAATCGTTCTTGTGACCCACACAAAATGCCGGGCCATCCCGGCATTTTTTCCCATTTACTTTAGTATTTCCAGGCTATTTCAAATATCATCTTTTCAAATCAATTTGTATCGGAATAGCTCATGACTGAAGCACAAAGACATCAAATATTGCTGGATATGCTGGCGCAGTTGGGCTTTGTTACCGTTGAGAACGTGATTGAGCGTCTGGGGATTTCACCTGCCACAGCACGCCGGGATATCAACAAACTCGACGAAAGCGGCAAACTCAAGAAAGTACGCAACGGCGCAGAAGCTATTACCCAGCAGCGTCCGCGCTGGACGCCAATGAATCTGCACCAGGCGCAGAACCACGATGAAAAAGTTCGCATAGCCAAGGCGGCATCCCAGCTTGTGAATGCGGGTGAAAGCGTGGTGATCAACTGCGGATCGACCGCTTTCCTGCTGGGTCGCGAAATGTGCGGTAAACCGGTGCAGATCATCACTAATTATCTGCCGCTGGCGAACTATCTGATCGACCAGGAGCATGACAGCGTGATCATCATGGGAGGGCAATATAACAAAAGCCAGTCCATCACGCTTAGCCCGCAAGGCAGTGAAAATAGCCTGTATGCCGGACACTGGATGTTCACCAGCGGCAAAGGCTTGACCGCAGATGGACTGTATAAAACGGATATGCTGACCGCGATGGCTGAGCAAAAGATGCTTAACGTGGTAGGTAAATTGGTGGTGCTGGTCGATAGCAGTAAGGTCGGCGAACGTGCGGGAATGCTGTTCAGCCGCGCCGATCAAATCGACATGCTGATTACCGGCAAAAATGCAAACCCTGAGATTCTGCAACAGCTTGAAGCCCAGGGCGTGAGCATTATGCGCGTTTAAAGGTGCTGGCGGAAAAACGTCACTGTTGCGGCCAACGCTTCTGGCGTGATGCGATGTCGTACACCCGCTTCCCACAGGCAGGTCAGATTGTTGTCCAAACCTGCCTGAATCAGCGCTTGCTGTAAGCGGAAGGTTTCAACAGCCGGTACAACATCATCATCCTGTCCATGCCACAGCAGCAACGGCCTGTCGGCGAGGCGTGGCAGCTGATGTGTAACATCCCATTCAGCAAGCGGGGCGATAACGGCATCAAATTCCGCCTGTTGCTCTGGGGTCTGAACCAGTAGAGGGGGAAAAAGCGTCTGCGCAAGCCGGGTAAAATAGCCTGAACCCATCAGGCTGGCTACACATTTAACCTCAGGATGGAGCGCCATTATGCCCAACGCCGTCATTCCTCCCATCGATGCCCCTCCGACGGCAAGCCGCTCATCTGAAAGCCAATTTTCCGCCACCAGCGCCGCACGTAACGTCGTAAACTCCTGCATATTTTGCTGCAAAATATGCCAGAAGCGGTGCATTCGCACCTGAGCATCGCCTTTGAAGCGAGCGCCATGGTCGGGCGCATCTGGCATGACGACACGGAACCCGGCCTGAGCCAGCGCAACGGCAAAATAGCTGTAAACCAGACTTGAAGATGTAAACCCGTGATAGAAGATAATACAAGGGAGTGAAGATTCGCGTTTGCCAGCCGGAACGGCGTGCAGGACAGGGATACCAGCTAACTGTCGTGTTTCAATTTCGATCATTTGTCGCCTCTTTCTTTCTGGTATGCCATGCAGCAATACTTAACGCAAGCGAATGTGTTCGGCAATGATTCATAATGTTGAGAACTGGGTTACGCTTTCGCAACATTTTCATTCGAAAATCGCGTGAGAGATAACAATTCGGGAACATTCCCCTAAAGGGAAATTAATAAGGCACTACACTATGGCTATCAGGAAACGAGATAGAGTTATGCGTCGGTTTGCCTCTGTGTTGTTGGTTATGTTTTTAAGCGCCTGTAGCGTGCTACAGGGAACGCCGCAACCCGCACCGCCCGTTGCCGACCACCCGCAGGAGATCCGCCGTGACCAGAGTAATGGGTTACAGCGATTAGGGACGGTTAGCGCGCTGGTAAGAGGCTCTCCGGATGATGCGCTGGCAGAGATCCGTGCCAAAGCCGCCGCGGCTAAAGCTGATTACTACGTGGTTTTATTAGTGGATGAAACCATCGTAACAGGCCAATGGTATTCACAGGCTATTTTGTATCGTAAATAACATTGGGTTGAAATTTAGTCAGCTTTACATTGCTTTGCGCCCCTATGCGTTTACCTGTGCACAATAAACCAACAGCAGGAAGCTTGAGGTTTATTATCGCGATGGAATGCCCTGCCGTGTGTAGGGGTACGAATAATGGAGCTGACGATGAAACAATCACTTGCCTTATCCTCACTGCTGCTTTCTGCCGGACTGGTAGATACTACGGCGCAGTCTGCCGAGTTCGCCAGTGCTGACTGTGTTACGGGCCTGAATGAAATTGGCCAGATATCTGTCAGTAACATTGCAGGAAATCCGCAGGATGTAGAACGTATAGTCGCGTTAAAAGCGGATGAACAAGGTGCCTCATGGTATCGGATCATTCAAATGTACGAAGATCAGCAGCCCGACAACTGGCGCGTACAGGCCATACTCTATGCTTAACACATTGCCGGATGGCGTAAACTTATCTGATCTACGGTGAACTGTAGACATGATAAGACGCGAAAGCGTCGCCATCAGGCATATTATTATCGTAACCCCCCCGTTGCCCGCAGAAGCAAATCGTTCAGCACCTGCTCAGACAATCTTAGTCCCCCCCGCGTATCAAGCATCATTTGGCACCAGGCCTGCGCCACTGGCGGAGAAGAATAACGCAACATCTGCGCCCCGCAACCGAGCAGGAAAAGCTGCTGCGTAATCTCCCGTCCCATCTCCTCGCTGGGTTTACGTAAACGCTGCTGGAGCTGACGTACCATTCGATCGTAATGTCGATCTTGCCCTTTGACTTCCGCAAAGGCTTCGCTGAGCATCTCGTATATGCCGGGTTGTTTGGTCAGTACCCGCAATACATCAAGGCACATAATGTTGCCAGAGCCTTCCCAGATACTGTTTACCGGCATTTCACGATACAGGCGCGGCAGCTCACTCTCCTCGCAATAGCCAATCCCACCCAGCACTTCCATCGCTTCTGCCACAAATGGCATACCGCTTTTGCAAACGGAGAATTTCGCCGCTGGCGTGAACAACCTGGCCCACAGCGCTTCTTTAGCATCAGCACGACGGTCCCAGGCCCGCGCCAGTCGAAACAGTAACGCCGTCTGACCTTCCAGTTGGAGCGCCATCCGACCTAACACTTGACGCATCATCGGCTGTTCAATCAATGGTTTGCCAAAGACCTGCCGCTGGTGCGCATGGTAAATCGCGATGGAAAAAGCACGCCGCATCATACCGTGACTGCCGAGCGCACAGTCAAAACGCGTCATCCCACCCATTTTCAGGATATGGCGTATACCCTCCCCTTCTTCACCCAATAGCCAGCCAATCGCTTCGTGGAATTCAACCTCGCAGCTGGCGTTGGAGCGGTTGCCTAACTTATCTTTCAGTCGCTCAAGACGGATAGCATTACGCTGTCCGTCAGGTAAAAATCGCGGCACAAAAAAGCAGGATAATCCTCCCTTAGCCTGGGCCAGCACTAAATGAGCATCGCTTTGCGGCACGGAGAAAAACCACTTATGTCCCACCAGCCGATACGAGCCGTCAGCAAGACGTTCTGCCTGAGTGGTATTGCTCAGCACATCTGAACCACCCTGTTTCTCAGTCATGCCCATGCCGATAAGCAGCCCACGCTTTTGCCCACCTGGCAGTAAATGCGAGTCATAACGGTCGCTTAGCAGCGGCGTTATCCAGTCGTGAAAGGGCGCGGGTAACATTTGAAGTAACAGCGGCGTGGCGGCAAAAGTCATGGTCACCGGACACAACGTGCCAGCTTCCACCTGCGCATGCAGCATGAAACGGGCCGCCCGGGCAACAAATGTTCCCTGCCTCGCATCTTCTTCCCAGGCCAGATTATGTACGCGGTTGGCGCACAACCCCTGCATCAGTAAATGCCAGGCAGGATGAAAACGCACATCATCCAGCCGCTGCCCCTGCGGGTCGTAGCGCAACAGTTCAGGCGGGAATGCATTGGCCAGACGGCCCAGTTCAAGCGACTCGGCAGTCCCTAGCTGCTGACCAATACTGGCGAGAAGATCGCTGTCCCAGCCAGCGCCTTCGCGGATAACCGCTTCGCACAGCGCGCCATCGGACAAATATAAGTTACTGTTATTGAGCGGTACAGGTTGATTAAAAACGGTATGCGTTTGCCAGTGCATTGTGTCTCCCTCCGTCAATGGCCGTCGCCTTAAGTATGGTCAGCCAGACAAGAGAGTGCCTGGGATTCAGGTCACAAAAAAGCCATCCCGAGGGATGGCTTAAGAGACATAGAGAATGAATTAGCCGCGCTGGCGGACGGCTTCAAACAGGCAGATACCCGTCGCAACTGAAACGTTCAATGACGAAACGCTCCCTGCCATCGGGATGCTGATCAGTTCGTCACAGTGTTCGCGGGTCAGACGGCGCATACCTTCACCCTCTGCGCCCATCACCAGCGCCAGACGCCCGGTCATTTTGCTCTGATAGAGAGTATGGTCGGCTTCACCTGCGGTTCCGACGATCCAGATATTCTCTTCCTGCAGCATACGCATGGTGCGCGCCAGGTTGGTCACGCGGATCAGCGGTACGCTTTCTGCCGCGCCGCAGGCCACTTTTTTCGCCGTCGCATTCAACTGAGCGGAACGATCCTTCGGTACGATTACAGCATGTACGCCAGCAGCATCGGCGCTACGCAAGCATGCACCCAGGTTATGCGGATCGGTGACGCCATCGAGGATCAAAAAGAACGGCTGATCGAGCGTAGCAATCAGATCCGGCAGATCGTTTTCCTGATACTGACGACCCGGCTTCACGCGAGCAATAATTCCCTGATGTACCGCACCCTCGCTTTTCTCATCCAGAAACTGACGGTTAGCCAGTTGAATGACAACACCCTGTGCTTCCAGTGCATGGATCAGCGGCAGCAGGCGTTTATCTTCACGACCTTTGAGAATAAAGACGTCCTGGAAGCGCTCAGGCGCACGTTCCAGCAGGGCCTGCACCGCATGGATGCCGTAAATCATTTCACTCATGAATGTACTCGTTAATAGTTTATGCGTAACGCGGGCAACGCGAGGTTGCCCGACTTACTGTTTATGGCAGTTATTGTGCGACTTTCTTTTTCGCCGCACGTTTAGCTTTAGTGGCGGCAGCAATTTTAAGCGTTTTTGCCGAGGGCTTTTTCGCTTTTTTATCGCCTTTCTTCTCAGCCGCACTCTTTTCCGCCTGAGGTTTGGCTCTGCCTTTCTTCTCGCCGCGGAAAGCGCTGTCCGGCTCGAAATTCACCTTTTTGCCCATCTGACGACGTTTACCGGTATTTTTACCCGCATCGCCTTTTTTGGCTTTTTCGCGCGCGGTTTTACCTTCATTACGCGGCGCACGTTCACTGGAGATCAAGCTGAAGTCGATCTTACGCTCGTCCATGTTGACCGCTTCCACGCGAACTTCCACGCGATCGCCCAGGCGATACATCTGACCGCTGGATTCCCCCGTCAGGCGCTGCCCAACCTGGTCGAAACGATAGTAGTCGTTATCCAGAGAGGAGACATGCACCAGACCGTCGATAAACAGTTCATCAAGACGGACAAAGAAACCAAATCCGGTCACGCTGGCAATCACGCCTTTGAAGACATTCCCCACCTGATCCAGCATGAAGTCGCACTTCAGCCAGTCAGAAACATCGCGCGTGGCTTCGTCAGCACGGCGCTCGGCCATCGAACAGTGCTGACCCAGTTGCAGCATCTCTTCCATCGAATAATGGTAGCCACCGGTTTCCGTGGTGTTGCCCTTATGGCCCTGCTCCTGTGCAAGCAGATACTTAATCGCCCGGTGCAAGGAGAGATCCGGGTAACGACGGATCGGTGAAGTAAAGTGTGCATAAGATTGCAGCGCCAGGCCAAAGTGACCTCGGTTTTCCGGATCGTAAATCGCCTGCTTCATCGAACGCAGCAGCATGGTTTGAAGCATTTCTGCGTCAGGACGGTCAGCAATCGACTCCAGCAGTTCAGCGTAATCACGCGGCTCAGGTTTGTTGCCACCTGGCAGCTCCAGCCCCAGCTCTGCCAGGACGGAACGGAACGAGTTAATCGCTTCGGTCGTCGGCTTATCGTGAATACGGAACAGCGCCGGCTCTTTAGCTTTCTCAACGAATCGCGCCGCTGAGATGTTCGCCATGATCATGCACTCTTCAATCAGCTTGTGCGCGTCGTTACGCTGCGTCTGCTCAATACGCTCAATACGTCGTTCAGCATTGAAGATAAACTTCGCCTCTTCACTTTCAAACGAGATACCGCCGCGCTCTTCACGGGCTTTATCCAGCACTTTGTAGAGGTTATGCAGCTCTTCAATGTGTTTGACCAGCGGTGCGTACTGCTCACGCAACTCCTGGTCACCCTGCAGCATGTGCCAGACCTTAGTGTAGGTCAGACGTGCGTGGGAACTCATGACCGCTTCGTAGAATTTAAAGCCGGTTAAACGGCCTTTCGACGAAATGGTCATTTCACAGACCATACACAACCTGTCTACCTGCGGGTTGAGCGAACACAATCCGTTAGACAGCACTTCCGGCAGCATCGGAACAACCTGCGACGGGAAGTAAACGGATGTGCCACGGCTACGTGCTTCCTGGTCCAGCGGAGTCGGCGGGCGAACGTAATAGCTTACGTCAGCAATCGCCACCCATAAACGCCAGCCGCCGCCGCGTTTCTTCTCGCAATAAACCGCATCGTCGAAGTCTCGCGCATCTTCGCCATCGATAGTCACCAGCGGCAGGTCGCGCAGATCGACACGTCCTACTTTCGCCTCTTCCGGTACTTCTTCTTTCAGTCCGGCGACCTGTTTCTCAACAGCCTGCGGCCAGATATATGGGATTTCATGAGTACGCAGGGCCATATCAACGGCCATGCTGGTTCCCATGTTGTCACCCAGCACTTCAACAATTTTACCCACCGCTTTGGTGCGGCGAGTCGGACGCTGGGTCAGTTCAACGACGACCACAAAGCCCATGCGAGCGCCCATCACCTCTTCCGGCGGGATCAGAATATCGAAGCTCAGGCGGCTGTCGTCAGGGACGACAAACCCAACACCGGCATCGGTGAAGTAACGACCGACAATCTGGCTGGTTTTCGGCACCAGTACGCGCACAATACGCGCTTCGCGGCGACCTTTACGGTCCGCGCCCAGCGGCTGTGCCAGCACCTGATCGCCATGAATGCAGGTTTTCATCTGTTCACTGGACAGGTACAGGTCATCTTTGCGGCCTTCAACGCGCAGAAAGCCGTAGCCATCACGGTGGCCAATAACGGTACCTTTCAGCAGGTCAAGACGCTCCGGCAGCGCATAGCACTGACGACGGGTGAAGACCAGTTGTCCGTCACGCTCCATTGCACGCAGGCGGCGACGCAGCGCTTCTTGCTGCTCTTCACCTTCAATGTTGAGTTCAGCGGCCAGCTCATCGCGGTTAGCCGGTTTTTCACGTTTAGTTAAATGTTCGAGGATAAATTCCCGGCTCGGGATAGGATTCGCGTATTTTTCTGCTTCGCGTTCCTGGAAAGGATCTTGTGACATCGAGGTTCCTCCATTGTCAGCTCTGATGAAGATTTTCGTCACTCCACCAGCAATAATTTATAAAGTGGTTGATTCTTTTCAACCAAATCAGCAAGTGTGTAGTTGTCCAGTTCCGTGAGAAAACTTTGCACTGCCTTAGAAAGCGCCTGTTTGAGTCGACAGGCCGGGGTAATGTGGCAAAACTCGCTGCTACAATTGACCAACGATAGAGGTTCCAGCTCGCGAACCACATCACCAATACCAATATCCTTAGCCGGTTTACCCAGGCGGATACCGCCATTTTTTCCTCGAATAGCAGTAACAAAGCCCGCCCGGCTAAGTTGATTGATTATTTTGACCATATGATTACGGGACACGCCGTAGACTTCTGTCACCTCAGAAATACTGGTCATACGTCCTTCGGGAAGCGACGCCATGTAGATTAGCGCACGTAATCCGTAATCGGTGAAACTTGTTAACTGCACATCAACCTCAGGAAAAGGGATAAAACGGATAAACCTGGTAGTATTAATTACATTGATGATAAACCAGCCACCAGCCAGGTCGCTAATTTATTTCAGTTCGGGAAGGAAAAAAGCGAGGAACTTACGTGATTTTAAGCCGGATTCTGATGCAAAGCACCTTCTCCGGCCTGAGATATTGCAAGCGCAGCGCCATTCGACGCTACGCTATAACCAGAATTATACGTCGAACGGGTCGCGCAGGATCATGGTTTCAGTACGGTCTGGGCCAGTTGAGATAATATCAATCGGCACACCGGTCAGTTCTTCAATACGCTTGATGTAGTTCAGTGCTGCCTGCGGCAGACCGCTACGTTCCTTCACGCCGAAGGTTGATTCAGACCAGCCCGGCATGGTTTCGTAAATCGGCTCGATACCTTTCCAGTCGTCAGCTGCCAGCGGAGTAGTCGTTACTTCACGACCATCCGGCATACGGTAAGCAACACAGATTTTCACTTCTTTCAAACCGTCCAGTACGTCCAGTTTGGTCAGGCAGAAGCCAGACAAGGAGTTAATCTGTACTGCACGGCGTACAGCAACGGAGTCCAGCCAACCGGTACGACGACGACGACCGGTGGTCGCGCCATACTCGTTACCTTGTTTGCACAGGAACTCGCCAACGTCATCAAACAGCTCAGTCGGGAATGGACCCGCGCCTACACGAGTAGAGTAAGCTTTGATGATACCCAGAACGTAGTCCACATAACGTGGGCCCAGGCCGGAGCCGGTTGCCACGCCACCTGCGGTGGTGTTGGAGGAGGTTACGTACGGATAGGTACCGTGGTCGATATCCAGCAGCGTACCCTGCGCACCTTCAAACATGACGAAATCGCCACGCTTACGCGCCTGGTCCAGCAGATCGGAAACATCAACAACCATCGAGGTCAGGATGTCGGCGATAGCCATCACATCATCCAGCACTTTCTGGTAGTCAACTGCTTCAACTTTATAGAAATTCACCAGCTGGAAGTTGTGATATTCCATCACTTCTTTCAGTTTTTCAGCGAAGGTTGCTTTATCAAACAGATCGCCAACACGCAGACCGCGACGAGCTACTTTGTCTTCATAAGCCGGACCGATACCACGACCGGTAGTACCGATCGCTTTCTCGCCACGCGCTTTCTCACGAGCGTTATCCAACGCAACGTGATAATCAAGGATCAGCGGACAAGCTTCAGACAGCAGCAGGCGCTCGCGAACCGGGATACCACGATCTTCCAGTCCTTTCATTTCTTTCATCAGCGCGGACGGAGACAGAACAACACCGTTACCGATGATGCTGATTACGTTTTCGCGAAGAATGCCTGATGGAATAAGATGGAGGACGGTTTTTTCACCGTTGATTACGAGAGTATGGCCTGCGTTGTGACCACCCTGGTAGCGCACAACATATTTAGCCCGTTCAGTCAGAAGATCGACGATCTTCCCTTTACCTTCGTCACCCCATTGGGTGCCCAGTACGACGACGTTGTTACCCATTTTTCAAAATCACCGTTTGCTTAAAAATGGATTCTACCACCGCTTTTTCAGATATACAGCACTTTTTGCATGCGAAAATCCGCAAATTAGTCTACTTATTGTTCAGCCAATCGTTTTCCTCAACATGTAGTAGACCACAACGCCCGCAACCACAAGACCTCCACCAAAACGACGCAAAATATTTTCGGGAAGTTGCGCCATTGCAGAGATCATTTTCTTCCATGCGCTGGGATAAAGCATCGGACCCAACCCTTCCAGCACCAAAACCAGCGCGAGCGCCAGCAAAATTGTTGAATTCATCCATCGCCCTTATATAAAAAGAAAACCACCGCATCCCTGAAGATGCCGGTGGTTTTGCTGCTTTAAAACCGCTGGAACGCGATTAGCGTGTCGCGGTATTTGGTGTCTTCATGTAGCGGAAGAAATCGCTGTCCGGGCTCATGACCATCACGTCCTGATTCCCTTCAAAGCTCTTCTCGTAAGCACGCAGGCTACGGATGAAGGCGTAGAAGTCAGGATCCTGACTGAACGCATCGGCAAACAGCTTAGCGGCTTCTGCATCGCCTTCACCGCGCATAATACGGCCCTGACGCTCAGATTCTGCCAGCGTTTTAGTGACTTCATAGTCAGCCGTTGCACGCAGTTTTTCCGCCTCTTCCTGGCCTTGTGAACGATGGCGACGTGCTACCGCTTCACGCTCAGCGCGCATACGGTTGTAGATAGCCTCGGACACTTCAGCAGGCAGGTTGATTTGCTTAATACGCACGTCAACTACTTCGATGCCCAATGCCGCCATACTGTTCGGGTTGATGACCGGTACTTTACCGTTCGTTTCAGCCTGAACACGTTCAGCCGCTTCGGCAATCGCGCTATCTGCTGCCGGAGTCGCCACTTCATCTTCTGTGCCAGCAGAACCGGAGTTCAGCGCGTCACGCACTTCCAGGGTCAGACGACCGCGGGAATCGGTAACGATGTCCTTCACGTCCAGACGACCAATTTCAGAACGCAGACGGTCAGAGAACTTACGTTTCAGCAGGACTTCCGCCTGAGAAACATCGCCACCGCCCGTTGCCAGGTAGTAACGGCTAAAGTCACTGATGCGCCACTTGATGTAGGAGTCAACGATCAGGTCTTTCTTCTCTTTGGTAACAAAGCGATCGGCCTGGTTGTCCATGGTCTGAATACGCGCATCCAGCATCTTCACAGATTCAATAAACGGAATCTTGAAGTGCAGGCCTGGTGCAACGACCAGCGGCTTGTTTTCATCGTCACGCAGAACTTTACCAAAGCGCAGAGTAATACCGCGCTCGCCTTCTTTGACCACAAAGACAGACATGAACAGAACTACCAGAACGATGATGATAATCGCAATAACTGACTTACGCATCGTTATTCCCCCTGACGCTGGTAGTCGTTACGCTGCGCATTCGCGCGGCGTTGGTCCATAATATCGCCCTGACTGGTGGACGAAGTGTTGCTTGCTCCAGTGCTGGAAGTCGTTGCTGGCGGAAGACGCAGCAGGTTTGAACTGCTGTCAGTCTTTGCTGCTGGCGCACTACCACCTTTCAGCATTTGATCCAGCGGCAGAACCATCAGATTGCTGCCTTTATCGTTAACCAGGACTTTGCGGGTATTGCTCAGCACTTTTTCCATGGTTTCGATATACAGACGCTCGCGGGTAATTTGCGGTGCGGCTTTATATTCCGGCAGAATTTTTGCGAAGCGAGCCACTTCACCCTGTGCTTCCAGGATGGTCTGAGTCTTATACGCACGTGCTTCTTCCAGAATACGCTGCGCCTGACCGTTTGCACGCGGCTGAACTTCGTTGGTGTACGCTTCTGCTTCACGGATGTACTGCTGCTCGTTTTCACGTGCTGCGATAGCATCGTCAAACGCGGCTTTTACTTCTTCCGGCGGACGTGCAGCCTGGAAGTTGACGTCCAGCAGGGTGATACCCATGTTGTACGGACGGATCGTTTCTTCCAGTTCACGTTGGGTATCGCTACGAATAACGGTACGCCCTTCGGTCAGGATACGGTCCATGGTGTATTTACCGATAACCCCACGCAGGGCGCTGTCGGTAGCCTGACGCAGACTATCATCCGCGCTGGTTACGCTAAACAGGTAACGCTGCGGATCGGTCACGCGGTACTGTACGTTCATTTCGACGCGCACGACGTTTTCGTCAGAAGTCAGCATGACGCCGGATGCGGCAAGTTCACGCACGGCTTCAACGTTGACCGGTGTCACTTCGTCGATAAAGGTCGGTTTCCAGTTCAGACCCGGTTCAACCAAATGGCTGAATTTACCGAAGCGTGTCACCACGCCACGTTCCGCTTCTTTAATGGTATAGAAACCGCTGGCCGCCCAGATAATGACAATAGCGGCCGCTGCGATAGTAAAGACTCGACCGCCCAGTTGCGGACGCGGGCCTTGCGATGAACTACCGCCGCCAGAACCAGTACCTTTACCGCCACCCAGACCACCGAGCTTTTTACTCAGTTTGCGGAAGATATCGTCCAGATCGGGAGGTCCCTGCTCGCGACCACCTTTGTTTCCATTTCCCTCAGGGTTGCCGCCAGGTTTGCTGCTTCCCCAGGGGTCGCGGTCTTGTCCGTTATTACCGGGCTGATTCCACGCCATTTTTGTGCTCCATATTTGTTATGCGATGCTATACCTGCGTCTTTTGCGCTGCCGATGCGTTGGCTGCGTCCCTCAACTCCAGTCACATAGTTGACTATGCTCCTGGAGATTTCAGGACTTGCCGCCTTCCTGCCGCACAAAATCCACAAGGTATAGAGGCGAAAAAATCTTCAGGCCATATCCGTCAGATCAGACAACATAGTCTTCCAGTGCCGGTTCTTGTTTACAGAGGCGACGCCAGTCTACGATCGGCATACGAACCTGCAGACCTACGCTGCCGTCCTCCTCCATCCACTCTTTTTCTATTGCCTGAAGTTGATAAAACCGGCTTCTCAAACGCCCTTCCTGCGGCGGCAAACGCAACGTATGCTGCGCCACCTCACCGGAAAGTCGCTCAGTCAAAGCCTGAAAAAGTTGTGGTATACCAATCCCCGTTTGCGCTGATACCCAAACGCGAATGGGTTTATTCTCTTCATCTCTGTCGATACGCGGCTCAAAGTCATCCAACATATCGATTTTATTCATCACCAGCAGGGTCGGGATCTCATGCGCATCGATCTCTTCGAGCACCGTGTCGACGGCCTCAATGTTTTCCTGCACACGAAAATCTGCTGCATCAATAACGTGCAGCAGCAATGTCGCCTGACGTGTTTCCTGCAAGGTGGCCTTAAACGCAGCCACCAGGTCGTGCGGCAAATGACGGATAAACCCAACGGTATCCGCCAGCACGGTCTCACCCACGTCCGCCACGTCTATTCTGCGTAGCGTCGGGTCCAGGGTCGCAAACAGCTGATCCGCTGCGTAGACCTGGGCTTCGGTGATCTGGTTGAACAGGGTGGATTTTCCGGCGTTGGTATATCCCACCAGTGATACGGTTGGGACATCCGCTTTCTTGCGCGACTGTCGCCCCTGCTCACGTTGCTTTTCAACTTTTTCCAGGCGCGACTGTATCTGCAAAATGCGATTACGCAGCAAACGACGGTCGGTTTCGAGCTGGGTTTCACCCGGACCGCGCAAACCAATCCCGCCCTTTTGCCGTTCAAGGTGAGTCCAGCCACGGACCAGACGCGTAGCCATATGGCGCAACTGCGCCAGCTCAACCTGCAACTTACCCTCATGGGTTCGCGCACGCTGGGCAAAAATATCTAAAATGAGACCAGTCCTGTCGATAACAAGACACTGGCACAACTGTTCCAGGTTACGTTCCTGGGCAGGGCTTAGAGCATGATCAAAAATCACCACCGCAGCGCCAGTCGCTTTTACGGCTTCGGCAATTTCGATTGCCTTACCTTCACCAACAAAATACTTCGGGTGCGGTGCTTTACGGCTCCCGGTAATCACCTGCATTGCTTCGACACCGGCGGAAGAAACCAGAGATTCAAACTCCTGGAGGTCTTCCATATCTTTGTCTTGCGAAAAATAGATGTGTACCAGTACCGCCTGCTCACCGGCATCATAACGGTCAAACAAGCGTCAACCCCTTAATATAAATCAACGGGGAACACAGGATCGCTGGCTCCCCGTATGTAAAACAGCTAATAACCTTATTCGGTTTCTTCGCTGTCCTGTTGCGCAGATGAACCTTGCGCGTTGCTACCGTGATGGTAGTTGCTGCCAGTGCCGCCGGTGGCATTATTGCTGTGATGAGAAACCGGACGAGACGGGACAACAGTAGAAATCGCGTGCTTATAAACCATCTGGCTGACCGTGTTTTTCAACAGGATCACGAACTGATCAAAAGACTCGATTTGACCTTGCAGCTTAATACCATTCACCAAATAAATAGAAACTGGAACACGTTCCCGACGCAGTGCGTTCAGGAACGGATCTTGTAAAGATTGCCCCTTAGCCATTCTCTCTTTTCCTTATATGCTTATTTGTACTTTGAACCTTTCGATTCTGAAAAATTGCGCACGATACGTTTCAATTGTACACATTCAGTTCGCGATAGCACCAACAACCTGTAATACTTCGTTTCGCGCCTGGTCAGGCTTTTCACTGTCAAGCCAGTGCACCCCTTCCCAACCACGCAACCAGGTTACCTGCCGCTTCGCCAACTGCCTCGTGGCGCAAACACCTCTATAAACCATTTCATCGTATGAAATTTCACCTTCAATGTATGACCACATCTGGCGATACCCTACACAACGAATGGAAGGCAAATCCGTATGCAAATCTCCACGGGCAAAAAGCGCCCGGACTTCTGCTTCAAAACCTGAAGCTAACATCTGATGAAAACGCTGCTCAATTCGCTGATGGAGCAGTTCACGGCTCGCCGGGGCGATTGCAAACTGATGCACCTGATACGGCAAAGCATCTCCTGACGTTTGCGTCAGCTCCGTTAAAGTTTTACCCGAAATGAAAAAAACTTCCAGTGCCCGGGAAAGTCTTTGCGGATCATTTGGATGAATACGCGCCGCAGCCACGGGATCGATGTCCTGAAGCTGTCGGTGTAACGCGTCCCAACCCTGCTCTGCCGCCTGCTGCTCAATTCTGGCCCTGACTTCCGGGTCCGCCGACGGTAACGGCGACAGTCCTTCAAGCAAGGCTTTGAAATATAACATTGTGCCGCCCACCAGCAACGGGATACGCCCCGCGGCGGTGATGTCGGCCATCTCGACTAACGCATCGCGACGAAAATCCGCAGCGGAGTACGCTTGCGACGGATCGCGGATATCCAACAATCGGTGCGGCGCGGCCTGTAATTCAGCTGCATCAGGCTTGGCTGTACCGATATCCATCCCCTTGTAAATAAGGGCGGAATCAACGCTTATCAACTCTATAGGCAAAACTTTACGCAATTCAATTGCTAATGCCGTTTTACCGGAGGCCGTTGGCCCCATCAAAAAAATCGCCTTTGGCAGGCTCGCCTTACGGGTATCACTCATGTTTCAGGGCATTCATTACCGAATGTAAATCAACAGGTTGTAACAGACCACCCGGCGGTGCCTTCACGAGTTGTGGGCAGAGCCGCTCAACATCCGCTAACAGCGTAATCGCCTGTGCCATGCTCCATTGTGGATGCTCGCTAATCAGGTTACGTGCGATCCACTGTGCAATATTGCCCGGCTCGAATACGGATTGCTGCGCCAGGTAGCCTATCAGTTCAGGAATCAAGATTTGTAAATTTTGTTGGCGTAAGGGTAAAGGCACCGCCCGGATGGTCACATGCTGCGCATCCAGCTGAAATTCAATGCCCAACTCAGCCAGTTGGCTCTGTCCTTTTTGCAGTGCCGCTTTTTCATCGGCGGTCACTTTTAGACGTAAAGGGATCAGTAACGGTTGAGCACAAACCGCTCCCTGACCCGGCGTTAACTGCGCCTGACGCAGCCAACGCTCAGCCACCGGTAATGCCAACAACCGAATATGGCCATCGCACTCGAGTAACGCGCAGTCTGCACCAACAATCGTTAGCACCCGGCCAAAGCCCTGACTACTACCAGTCAGAGGCGTCGATGACGTTTCAGAGACCGGCGTTTTACGCGTTGGAGCCGGCGTCTGCATCAGTTGCTGATAAATTTCGCCCTGCTGCTTTTGGTATCCGGGTTGGGCATGAGGCCAACTGGCCCCCGCCTGACGGCCACCGCCACCACTACTGCCACTTCCAGCGCCAGCGGATGCCGAGTACCGTGGTGTCGCAGGTTCACGCGCGGGAGCCGGTTCGGCAAAATGGTTGCGTCCGGCAGCAACGCGGTTTTCCGGGATGTGCCTTGGGGCAGGTTCGTCGTCATCAGCCAACGGCAGCGGCGTTTCAAGCTGCTGTTGCAGGACGCTCAACACGCCCTGGTAAATAAAATCGTGCACCAGGCGGGATTGATGGAAACGGACCTCATGTTTAGCTGGGTGTACGTTGACATCCACTTGATGCGGATCGATTTCCAGATACAGCACGAAAGCGGGCTGTTGATCGGCTCCCAGCTTATCTTCACAGGCCTGGCGGATAGCATGGTTGATCAGCCGGTCTCGCATCATCCGACCATTCACGTAGCAGTACTGGATTTCTGCCAGTGCTGCCGTTGTATGGTTAGGATCTGCCACCCAGCCGCGCAATGTTAAATCGCCATGTTGCCATTCGATCGCCAGCGCATGCTCCAGAAACGGCGTGCCGCAAATCGCGCCCAGTCGGCGCTCTTTCTGCCCATCCGCAGCCACTGCCCGGTACTGTCGCACCACTTTGCCGTTGTGCGACAAATTAATCGTCACATCAAAACGTGCCAGCGCAATGCGGCGAATAATCTCGTCGATATGATTAAATTCGGTTTTCTCGGTGCGCATAAATTTGCGCCGCGCTGGGGTGTTGTAGAACAGATCCAGCACCTCCAGCGTGGTTCCCACCGGATGCGCAGCGGGTTTGACCGTCACATCCATGTCACGCCCTTCGGCATAGGCTTGCCAGGCTTCGGGTTGTTCTTGCGTACGCGACGTCAGGGTTAAACGAGACACGGAGCTGATACTGGCCAGCGCTTCGCCGCGAAATCCGAGGCTCACGATGGCTTCAAGATCGTCAAGCGAGGCTATTTTACTGGTGGCATGACGCGCCAGCGCCAACGCCAGCTCGTCTTTTTTAATCCCGCAGCCGTTGTCACGAATACGGATAAGCTTCGCGCCGCCGCGCTCAATATCGATATCAATGAGCGTCGCACCGGCATCGATGCTGTTTTCCACCAGCTCTTTCACCACTGACGCAGGTCGTTCTACCACCTCGCCTGCGGCAATCTGGTTCGCCAGCTGTGGCGGTAGAACCTGAATCGGCATGGCTAATCCTTAATTTGTTAACGTGTTACCCGGCGATATGGCGCTGGCGGTTTGCGCCGGTGCGCCCTGCGGCCCGGTTTGCATCGGGTGCGCCTGGAAATAGTTACGCAATCCTTTGTAAATCGCCTCAGCCAGTTGCTGCTGGTAATCATCGCTCGCCAACAGACGTTCTTCGCTGTTGTTACTGATAAAGCCGGTTTCAACCAGCACTGACGGGATATCAGGCGAACGCAGTACGCCAAGGCTAGCGTGTTCCGGGCGACGCTTATGCATCGAACCAATACGTTCTAACTGGCCGATCATGCTGGTCGCCACATCATACCCGACGCGTTGCGAATGACCGAACTGCAGATCCAGTACAGCCTGGCTGAGGTAAGGATCGGACTGGCTGTTTGCCAGCACGTCGCCAGCGCCGCCCAACAGCTCCGATTGCTTCTCGTGCTGTTCAAGCCAGCCGGCCATCTCACTGTTCGCCCGACGGTTTGACAGCACCCAAACGGAAGCACCTGTGGCATCACGGTTTGGCGCGGCATCCGCGTGAATAGAAACCAGGAAATTCGCGTTTTGTTTACGCGCGACGTCTGAACGCCCCATCACCGAGATAAAGTAATCACCATCACGGGTGAGTACGCCTTTAAACATCGGGTCATCATTGAGCAAACTGCGCAGTTTGCGCGCCACAGCAATCGTGACGTTTTTCTCACGCGTGCCGCCAGGACCAATAGCGCCAGGATCCTGTCCACCGTGTCCGGCATCAATGGCAATCACCACTTTATCGCCGTTGCTGGTACTGGCGCGCGCCGCAGGGCGCGTGGAGGTATTGCTGTTAGTCACAGCCGTAGTGCGATCGTTTTCCGCTTTAAATGGATTGCGCGCAGGCTCGACAGGACGTGGGGCCACAATCGGCGCTTCAACACGCTTTGCAACCACGGGAGGTGGAGGCGGCGGCGGTGGTGCATCAGCGTTGATGGTAAACACGACGGTATAATTGCCGCCGTTCTGGCGTTTTACAGCTTCGGCTTTACCGTTCTCGGTTAAATCCACCATCAGGCGCAGAGACTGCGCATCTTTTGGCGTGCCGGAACGGATAGATTTCACCAGATTATTGCCGCTAAACAGCAGCGGTAATCCCTGAATCACTCCGGTTTGTTTAATATCCAGTGCAACGGTTCGTTTCCCGTCCTGCGAAACGGCATATTCAGGATCGCCAATAAAGCTCAGCGTGATCCGCGCCTGTTGATCGCCATTGGACACCTGAAGATCGGAGAGGCTGGCGGCCCCTGCCTGCGCGCACAGCAGGACCAGGGTTGCCATCAGCCAGTTTCTGATGCGATAAATCATCCCGCCACCCTTAAGGTTAATCGGCTAAACGCGCCAGCAATAAATCACCTGATGAGGAGACTGCGCTTACACGCGCCTCTCGACCTTGCGCCTGGTATTCAATGTGTATTTCGACGTCCGGGTCCGGCAGTACACCTTTACCTTGTTGCGGCCATTCCACCAGGCAGATGGCATCATTGGCAAAATAATCGCGGATCCCCATAAATTCCAGCTCCTCCGGGTCCGCAAGTCGGTATAAATCGAAGTGATATACCATCAAGTTATCGAGTGAATAGGGTTCAACCAGCGTGTAGGTGGGGCTTTTTACATTACCCTTATGACCTAACGCCTGCAGAAATCCCCGGCTGAAGGTGGTTTTACCCGCCCCCAGGTCGCCGTACAAATATATAACCGTCGCACCGTCACAGGCTTTGGCTACCCGAAGTCCCAGGTCTAAAGTCGCCTGCTCATCAGGTAGTGGAATTACTCGATTCATCATGATAAACGTCAATCACATCAGGGTTAACAATACGCTGTAGCGTGGTAAAGAGATCTGTCGCCAGCATGCCGCGCGTACCAAAACGCGCCGCCAGCACATCCGCCGCCGCTCCGTGCGCAACACATCCCGCACATGCTGCATCATACGGGGTAAGCTTCTGTCCGAGCAATGCGCCAATAATACCGGAAAGCACATCCCCCATTCCGCCGCTGGCCATCCCGGCATTGCCAGTATCAATAATACCCAACTCCGCCTGTTCAGCAGCAACAACCGTACCCGCGCCTTTCAGCACCACCACGCCTCCGTACCGTTTTACCAGACGTTGTGCACAAAGTAAGCGATCGTCTTCAATTTCTGCAATGGAACAACCCAGCAGTCGCGCGGCTTCACCTGGATGCGGCGTGATCACGCGATTGTGACGTTTATCGGGGTTGATTGCCAGCAGGTTCAGCGCATCCGCATCCCAGAGCATCGGTTTGCGAAAATTCTCCACTTTTTGCAGCGCTTTTTTGCCCCACTCCTGCTGACCAAGCCCGGGGCCTATCACCACTACATCTGCCCATGCCAGGCTCTCTTCCAGCGTTTGCGGCGTCAGCGCATCGACCATCAGTTCCGGTCTGGCTGTCAAAATAGGTGCAATGTTTTCACTACGCGTCAGCACTTTGACCAGACCGGCACCAGCACGCAGCGCGGCTTCCCCGGCCATGCGTATTGCGCCTGCCGTACCGTGGTCACCACCGATAATCACCAGCCGACCGTGGGAGCCCTTGTGTGAGGTGGGTCGACGCGGCGTTAGCCAATGTGCAAGTTGTTGAGCATCAAAACGTTGCAATGGCGCGTTCTGCCCCGCCAGCCAGTCGTCCAACCCAAGTGCGTTAACATGCAGACGCCCGGTGACATCGCGCGCTTTACCGGTGAGCAGGCCCGGCTTGAGTGCAATAAAGGTAATGGTATGCGCTGCGTTGATGACCGCGCCCGGCGTCGCCCCCGTCTGCGCCAGCAGGCCAGAGGGAATGTCTATCGCCACGGTGGGGGCTGAGTGAGAATTGGCACGTTCAATCAATACTGAGAGAGGCTCACGCGGCGCATGTTTTAAGCCAGTGCCGGTCAGTGCGTCGATAATAACGTCCACGTTATTTGGCCAATTGATATCAGCCGCGTGAATGACGCCACCCGCGTTAAGCCAGGCATCACGTGCCTGCTGCGCCTCCTCGGGGAGCGGTTTATCACTCTCCTGCGCCAGCAAAGTGACTTCAAGACCCAGCGCTTTGGCAAGTCTTGCCACTACGTAACCATCACCGCCGTTGTTGCCATGACCGCATAGCACCAGCCAGTGCCGGGCGTTCGGATAAGCCTCACGAGTGACCTGAAACGCCGCCTCTCCCGCCCGTTGCATCAGTTCGTACAGCGTAAGCCCTGAACTGTCTGCCGCCTCTCGCTCCATCCGCCTGATGTCATCGGCGGGCCAGATGGAGTGTGGTATACTTGCGGGGTTTTTCTTCATTGTATGGTCCGTCATGTCAGAGCCCCTCGATCTCAATCAGTTAGCGCAAAATATTAAGCAGTGGGGGCTGGAGCTTGGCTTTCAGCAGGTCGGTATTGCCGATACCGACCTCAGCGAAGCGGAGCCCAAACTGCAGGCCTGGCTGGATAAACAATACCACGGCGAGATGGACTGGATGGCCCGTCACGGCATGATGCGCGCCCGCCCTCACGAATTATTGCCCGGTACGCTACGTGTCATCAGCGTACGTATGAACTATCTTCCTGCCAATGCAGCCTTCGCCAGCACGTTGAAGAACCCTTCTCTGGGTTACGTCAGCCGTTACGCGCTTGGCCGCGACTACCACAAGCTGCTGCGTAACCGCTTAAAAAAGCTGGGAGAGATGATTCAACAGCACTGCGTTTCGCTGAATTTTAGACCTTTTGTCGATTCTGCGCCCATTCTTGAGCGTCCGTTAGCGGAAAAAGCCGGGCTTGGCTGGACAGGTAAGCACTCACTTATCCTCAATCGCGAAGCCGGTTCATTTTTCTTCCTCGGGGAATTACTGATCGATTTACCCCTGCCGATCGACCAACCGGTAGAAGAAGGATGCGGGAAATGCGTTGCCTGCATGACCATCTGTCCCACCGGGGCCATCGTTGAGCCCTACACCGTAGATGCGCGCCGCTGTATCTCTTATCTCACTATCGAACTGGAAGGCGCGATCCCGGAAGAGTTTCGTCCATTGTTGGGAAATCGAATTTACGGCTGTGATGATTGCCAGCTCATTTGCCCGTGGAACCGCTATTCACAGTTGACGGCAGAGGATGACTTCAACCCGCGCAAGCAGCTTCATGCTCCGGAGTTGATAGAGCTATTTAGCTGGAACGAAGCGTGGTTTTTAAAAGTCACGGAGGGGTCTGCCATTCGTCGTATTGGCCACCTGCGCTGGCTGCGAAATATCGCCGTTGCGCTGGGTAATGCTCCCTGGGATGAAGCCATTCTGCACGCACTGGAAAGTCGCAGAGGTGAGCACCCACTTCTCGACGAACACATAGACTGGGCGGTTGCTCAGCAAATCGAGAAGCGAAATGCCTGCGTAGTTGAGGTTCAGTTACCGAAGAAACAACGTTTGGTTAGGGTCATTGAGAAAGGTCTGCCGCGCGACGCTTAAGTCATCCACAGCTTGTGTATAAAAATAAAAACACATTGATATTCAAGAGGGAAAAAATCGTCAAGTGATCGCACTAACAATTTGAAATGATAATTAATGCAGTAATTTCAACTGGTTAAAATGATACTATTCACCCGGCGAAGTTTTTTGCATTACGGGAATAATACCTGATCCTGTGGATAAGTCTGTTTACAATAGTATGTCAACGACGAAACAAAACGTCCCCAACGCGATTATTCGTTGTGGATATTTTTATTGGGGTAAGAATTTGGAGCGGGAAACGAGACTCGAACTCGCGACCCCGACCTTGGCAAGGTCGTGCTCTACCAACTGAGCTATTCCCGCTTGGGTGTGTCTGTGCTTAATAAGCACTTTCAAATTTTGGAGCGGGAAACGAGACTCGAACTCGCGACCCCGACCTTGGCAAGGTCGTGCTCTACCAACTGAGCTATTCCCGCATAATCTTCGTCTTTCGAACCGCTACTGCGTTGGCTGCCTTCATTCGCCTGAGTCACTTACTTTAGTAAGCTCCTAAGGACTCATTCAGTTGCCGCCTTGTCGCAATTCGAAATTCTGCGATTGGTGGTCTGTGCTTAACAAGCACTTTCAAATTTTGGAGCGGGAAACGAGACTCGAACTCGCGACCCCGACCTTGGCAAGGTCGTGCTCTACCAACTGAGCTATTCCCGCAAATTTGTTGCTGTCGTAATTCGCATTTCTGCGTCGTTACGGGAGGCGCATTATACGAGAAATCCGTTTAGCTGCAACCCCCCTGAAAGCGTTTTTTTCGAAAATTCGTTCAAGTGATTAATTTACAATCAAGCTGAACAATTTAGCGTCAAAAACCCGGTGACGCAAGCCACCGGAGAACAAAATCAAAGATTAATAAAATGTTCGCGATAGTAAGCAAGCTCAGCAACAGATTCACGAATGTCGTCCATCGCCTGATGTGTTCCCTGCTTGGTGAAGCCCGCAAGGATTTCCGGCTTCCAACGACGCGCCAGTTCTTTGAGCGTGCTGACGTCCAGATAGCGATAATGGAAATACGCCTCCAGCTCCGGCATGTATTTAAACAGGAAACGACGATCCTGACCGATGCTGTTGCCACAGATAGGTGATTTCCCTTCCGGAACCCACTCTTTCAAAAAAGCCAGCGTGGCCAGTTCAGCTTCACGATCGCCCATGGTGCTCGCCTTCACGCGCTCCACCAGCCCGCTACCGGTATGTGTACGTACGTTCCAGTCATCCATTAATGCCAACTGTTCGTCGGACTGGTGCACCGCAATTGTCGGCCCTTCAGCCAGAATATTCAGATTGGCATCCGTCACCAGCGTGGCGATCTCAATAATGCGATCGCGCTCGGGATCCAGACCTGTCATCTCCAGATCGATCCAAATCAGGTTGTTTTCATTGGCACTCATGCTATTTTCCACCCTTCAGCGTCACATTCAGTGTGACTACATTGATCTAAAATTGTGTGTATCATAAATGTTTTGCCCATCATGGGCGACCAGGAGCCAGTCCGATTGAGTAAGAATAAACTCTCCAAAGGCCAACAGCGCCGTGTGAACGCCAATCACCAGCGTCGTCTTAAAACGTCCACGGAGAAGCCTGACTACGACGACAACCTGTTTGGCGAAACCGCTGAAGGCATCGTTATTAGCCGTTTTGGCATGCATGTCGACGTAGAGTCTGCTGACGGTGAAATTCACCGCTGCAACATCCGCCGTACCATTCGCTCGCTGGTTACTGGCGATCGCGTAGTCTGGCGCCCGGGTAAAGCGGCAGCTGAAGGCGTGAATGTCAAAGGTATCGTTGAAGCGGTACACGATCGTACCTCGGTACTGACACGCCCCGACTTTTACGACGGGGTAAAACCCATTGCCGCCAACATCGACCAGATCGTTATTGTCTCAGCCATCTTACCCGAGCTGTCACTTAATATTATCGACCGGTATCTGGTAGCCTGCGAAACGCTACACGTTGAACCGATTATCGTGCTGAATAAGATCGATCTGCTGGATGATGAAGGCATGGCCTTCGTTAACGAACAGATGGATATCTATCGCAACATTGGCTATCGGGTGTTGATGGTATCAAGCCGCACTAAAGACGGCCTGAAACCGCTTGAAGAAGCATTAACCGATCGCATCAGCATTTTTGCCGGTCAGTCAGGCGTAGGTAAATCCAGCCTGCTCAATAATCTTCTCGGCCTGCAGGAAGAGATCCTGACCAACGATGTCTCCGACAACTCCGGCCTTGGACAGCACACCACCACGGCCTCTCGCCTGTATCATTTCCCGCACGGCGGCGACGTTATCGACTCCCCTGGCGTACGTGAGTTCGGACTGTGGCATCTGGAGCCGGAACAAATCACGCATGGCTTTGTCGAATTCCATGACTACCTGGGCCATTGCAAATACCGCGACTGCAAACATGATACCGATCCAGGCTGCGCTATCCGTGAGGCTGTAGAACAAGGGGGCATAGCCGAAACCCGGTTTGAAAATTATCACCGCATCCTGGAAAGCATGGCGCAGGTAAAAACGCGTAAAAACTTTTCTGATACAGACAACTGACAACTAAGCTAAGCATCGCTAGAATCGTCCCCCTTTTTTCAGGATCCGGCCCACATGCCGGATCGGGAACAAATTATGGCCTGGAGGCTACCTTGTTAAACTCATTTAAGCTTTCGCTACAATACATTCTGCCGAAACTATGGCTCACTCGCCTGGCGGGTTGGGGTGCGAGCAAACGAGCGGGATGGCTGACCAAACTGGTTATCGATCTGTTCGTGAAATATTACAAGGTCGATATGAAAGAGGCGCAAAAGCCGGACACCGCCAGCTATCGCACCTTTAACGACTTCTTTGTTCGCCCACTGCGCGACGATGCACGCCCGATTAACACTGATCCAAACGTACTGGTCATGCCCGCTGACGGCGTGATCAACCAGTTAGGCAACATCGAAGAAGACAAACTGCTGCAGGCTAAAGGGCACAGCTATACCCTTGAAGCGCTGCTGGCAGGCAACTACCAGATGGCGGATAAATTCCGCAACGGTACGTTTGTAACCACTTACTTATCTCCACGCGATTACCACCGTGTACACATGCCGTGTAACGGTATCCTGCGTGAAATGATGTATGTGCCGGGCGATCTCTTCTCTGTAAACATCCTGACTGCGCAAAACGTACCGAACCTGTTTGCCCGCAACGAACGTGTAATCTGTCTGTTTGATACCGAATTTGGCCCGATGGTGCAGATTCTGGTCGGCGCGACCATCGTCGGCAGCATTGAAACCACATGGGCTGGCACCATTACCCCTCCGCGTGAAGGCGTTATCAAGCGCTGGACCTGGCCGGAAGGCGAAAGCGAAGGGTCGGTGGCGCTGCTGAAAGGTCAGGAAATGGGCCGCTTTAAGCTCGGTTCCACCGTCATCAATCTGTTCGCACCTGGCAAAGTTAACCTGGTTGAGCAGTTGCAGGATCTTTCCGTGACCAAAATCGGCCAACCAATGGCCATCTCGACCGAGACTTTCGTGACGCCAGAGGCAGAACCGGCCCCGCTGGCAAAAGAAGAGATCGAAGCAGAACACGATGCCAGCCCGCTGGTTGACGACAAAAAAGACGAAAGTTAAACATAGGAATCGCTGCTGTGCGCCTGATTATCACTTTTCTGATGGCCTGGTGCCTCAGCCTGGGGGCGTACGCTGCGACGGCCCCCGATGCCAAACAACTCACCCAGGAACTGGAGCAGGCAAAAGCGGCAAAACCCGCTCAGCCAGAAACCGTCGAGGCGCTCCAGTCCGCGCTGAATGCCCTTGAGGAGCGTAAAGGCTCTCTCGAGCGTGCCCAGCAATATCAGCAGGTTATTGATAACTTCCCCAAGCTGTCCGCAACGTTACGCGCGCAGCTTAGCAACCTGCGCGATGAACCGCGCAATGTGCCAACCGGGCTCACTACCGATGCGTTAAACCAGGAGATCCTCCAGGTTAGCAGCCAACTGCTGGAAAAGAGTCGTCAAGCCCAGCAGGAGCAGGATCGCGCCCGGGAAATCGCCGACTCGTTAAGCCAGCTTCCTCAACAGCAAACCGATGCCCGCCGCCAGCTCAATGAGCTTGAGCGACGCATTGGTACCGCCAACGGCAATTCCGCGCAGAATCAAGCGATGCAGGCTGAATCCGCCAAACTTAAAGCCCAGGTCGATGAACTGGAGCTGGCGCAGCTTTCCGCCAATAACCGTCAGGAACTGGCGCGTATGCGCTCCGAACTGGCGGAAAAACAGAGTCAACAACTCGACGCTTACCTGCAGGCTTTGCGCAATCAACTCAACAGTCAACGTCAGCGTGAAGCCGAGCGAGCGCTGGAAAGCACCGAACTGCTGGCGGAAAACAGCGCGGGACTGCCGGAAGGTATTGTCGACCAGTTCAAGGTGAACCGCGAGCTGTCTCAGGCCTTAAACCAGCAAGCACAGCGTATGGACCTGGTCGCCTCGCAACAGCGTCAGGCCGCCAGCCAAACGCTGCAGGTGCGTCAGGCATTAAATACGCTGAGAGAGCAGTCTCAGTGGCTTGGGGTTTCAAATATGCTGGGAGAAGCGCTGCGAGCGCAGGTATCCCGTCTGCCGGAAATGCCCAAACCTCAGCAACTGGATACCGAAATGGCGCAGCTTCGCGTGCATCGCATGCGCTATGAGGACCTCCTCAACAAACAGCCGCAGCTGCGTCAGATTCATCAGGCCGATGGACAACCGCTGACCGCTGAACAGAGCAGCATCCTCAACGCCCAGCTACGCACCCAGCGTGAGCTGCTGAACTCATTGTTACAGGGCGGTGATACGCTGATCCTTGAGCTGACCAAGCTCAAAGTTTCCAACAGCCAACTGGAAGATGCGCTAAAAGAGGTCAATGAAGCGACGCACCGCTATCTGTTCTGGACGTCAGACGTTAGCCCTATCTCGCTCTCCTGGCCTGTCGACATCGTTCAGGATCTGCGGCGTCTGATCTCATTAGATACGTTTAATCAGTTGGGCCAAGCCAGCATCATGATGCTGACCAGCAAAGAAACGCTGCTACCGCTGTTCGCGGCGTTGGTGTTAGTTGGCTTTAGCCTCTCTTCGCGCAAACACTTCACCCGTTTCCTTGAACGCTCGTCCGCGCGGGTCGGGAAAGTCACCCAGGACCATTTCTGGCTGACAATACGCACGGTATTCTGGTCAATACTCGTCGCTTCACCGTTGCCAGTGCTGTGGGCAACGCTCGGTTACGGATTGCAGGAAGCCTGGCCTTATCCGTTGGCTGTCGCGATCGGTGATGGCGTTACCGCCACGGTGCCTATGCTGTGGGCGGTAATGATCTGCGCCACCTTTGCACGCCCCAATGGTCTGTTCATTGCTCACTTTGGCTGGCCACGGAACCGCGTCGCGAAAGCCATGCACTATTACCTGATGAGCATCGGGCTGATTGTCCCGCTGATCATGGCGGTGATTATGTTTGATAACCTCAATGACCGGGAATTCTCTGCCTCACTGGGACGTCTGTGCTTTATTCTGATTTGCGGTGCGCTGGCGGTCGTAACCCTGAGCCTGAAACGCGCCGGGATACCGCTGTACCTCGATAAAGAGGGCAACAGCGATAACATGGTCAACAGCATGCTGTGGAATATGCTGATGGGCGCGCCGCTGATTGCTATTCTCGCCGCGGCAGTAGGTTATCTTGCCACGTCACAAGCGTTGTTGGCGCGTCTGGAAACGTCCGTGGCGATTTGGTTCTTATTACTGGTGGTTTACCACGTCATCCGCCGCTGGATGCTGATCCAGCGCCGCCGCCTGGCGTTTGACCGCGCCAAGCATCGACGCGCTGAAATGCTGGCACAGCGCGCGCGGGGCGAAGAAGAACCACCGCATTCCACCAGCCTTGAAGGCGCGATTGACGTTGATGAAAGCGAAGTGGATTTGGATGCTATCAGCGCGCAATCGCTGCGCCTGGTGCGCTCAATCCTGATGCTTATCGCCCTGCTCTCGGTCATTGTACTGTGGTCAGAAATTCATTCCGCTTTCGGCTTCCTGGAAAACATCTCGTTGTGGGATGTGACCTCCACAGTGCAGGGTGTGGAAAGCTTAGAACCAATAACGCTGGGCGCGGTGCTTATCGCGATTCTGGTATTCATCATCACCACCCAGTTGGTGCGTAACCTACCCGCACTGCTGGAGCTGGCGCTGCTGCAACATCTGGATTTAACTCCCGGCACTGGTTACGCCATCACCACCATCACCAAGTATCTGCTGATGCTGATTGGCGGTCTGGTTGGCTTCTCGATGATCGGTATTGAATGGTCCAAACTGCAATGGCTGGTGGCGGCTCTTGGTGTCGGTTTGGGCTTTGGTTTGCAGGAGATCTTCGCCAACTTTATTTCCGGCCTGATTATCCTGTTTGAAAAACCAATCCGCATTGGCGACACGGTGACGATTCGCGATCTTACCGGTAGCGTGACGAAAATTAATACCCGTGCCACCACTATCAGCGACTGGGACCGCAAAGAGATCATCGTGCCCAACAAAGCCTTTATCACCGAACAGTTTATCAACTGGTCGTTATCCGATTCCGTTACCCGTGTGGTGTTAACCATCCCGGCACCGTCGGAGGCTAACAGCGAGGAGGTTACGCAGATCCTGCTGACTGCCGCACACCGTTGCTCGCTGGTTATCGATAATCCGGCACCTGAAGTCTTCCTGGTTGACCTGCAGCAGGGGATTCAAATCTTCGAACTGCGTATTTATGCCGCTGAAATGGGGCATCGCATGCCGCTGCGCCATGAAATCCACCAGCTGATTCTGGCAGGCTTCCGCGAGCACGGTATTGATATGCCGTTCCCACCATTCCAGATGCGTCTGGAGAGCCTCGGCGGTAAGCAAACAGGGAGAACGCTAAGTTCTGCGGGCAGAGGCAGTCGCCCGGCGGGAAGTTTGTAGCGCATGATGTTGGCAAGAAATGCCGGATGGCGACCCGTTGGGTCTTATCCGGCCTACGAAGATGCTTCTTTGTAGGCCGGATTAGGCAGGTCGTTTATTCCACCGCCCACTCAGGCTCGTTAGCCATGCGGCGGCTGTAGTTCTGATAAATCGCCATCGCCAGCAGTGAGAAGAAGATCGGACCGCCGGTCATCCACAGTGCGCTGTTCCAGTCCCCGGCTTCAATCACCGGCTGGATGATGGTGAACACGTTGGCAAACGTCACCACCAGCACGACCACACCCGTTGCCAGCAGCGTCGCTGCTCGGGTTTTAAAGACCACAAACGGCCTTTCCAGACCCGGACGGGATTTAAAGAACGGAAACGCCAGCGCCAGGAAGAGATACGGCAGCGTCATCGAGACGTTCGCCATCAGCGTCAGTTTGTTATAGAACGCTGAAGCCGTATCGCCACCAAATGAAACCAACAGGATAAACAGGCTCACCAGCAGGCATTGTAACCACATTGCCGTCGTCGGCATCCCTACGGCATTCAGTTTGGTCATCGGTGCGGGCCACAACGCCTTCGGCGTGCCCTGAATAATCGCTTTCAGCGGTGAGTAGCTGAGGGTGAAAAAAGCGCCGGTATAGGCAAGGAACATGGAAAGCCCGGTAATACGTGCAAACCATACGCCCATCACCATTGCGGCATCAGGGGAAAGATGCAGCGCATTACCCAACGTCATTCCGAGGCTTTTCATCAGGATATAAGTAATATTCCCGAGGTTAACTGAGCTATTACTTAATACCTGCTGCCAGTTGGTGCTAACGCCCCATAAAAAGATGGCCAGTGAATAACCAACAGAAATGACAATAGCGGCAAAGACAATGCCTTTAGCAAAGTTCTTTTCTGGTTTTTCTGTTTTATCAACCAGTCCACCCACAGCTTCAATTCCGCCATAAGCAAAAATAGCAAACACAACAAATGACAACATAGCCAGCCCGGACTGATATCCCGGATTAGGCGAGGAGATGAAATTAATATCCTGTGCAAAGTGGCCACCAGTTAATAACAAAATAGCGACACTCACTAACAACAGAACTAAATTAAGACACATTACGGCAATTCCACCTACAGCCGTAATACGCGCAATCTTATTAATACCCCGGGAGGCTACGCAGGTCACCAGAATCATCCAGCCGACGGCGAGCAGTCCGACAACCTGCGTAGGCTCAAGCCCCGCGACACGCCAGTGCTGCGTCATGTCTGCGCCAAACAAGAAGGTTGAAAAAGGTACCCAGACTTTCGCCGCAGTACTTACCATCCATATCACATAAGATGAAAACCACATAAACGTGCCGATAAACGCATAGCGCGGTCCAACGCTATTATTCATCCACGAATAGATTCCACCCTCTTCTTTCCGATAGGCAGAACCCATTTCCGCCATCATTAAAGCAAATGGAATAAAGAATAATAATGCAGAAAATATATACCACGGAATCGCGCTATACCCCATTAAATAGAACGCGGAGGGGCTATTAGCAAAACCGAAAACAGACGTAAATATCATGAGAATGAGACCTATCAGGCTCATCTTTTTTATTGTTTGGGTCATTAAACCATCCCTTACTCTGGCAAGCGTTTAACAAATGCCGCTCACCGGTTGGCACTGCTCTCTTTGCAGAGTTCAGCGATAAAAAAATCAACACAGAATTGATACCTAAACGATATCAAATATCCAGGTGTAAATTGTGGCTATTAGAGGGGAAATGAAAAAATATGCTACAAAGTGGCGATTAAGTCGCCACTTTGTATTGCAGAAGAGTAAATTATGCGCGATCGACGGTGAATGCGATAACCTCGGCCAGGCTCTCTGCGCCCAGCGCCAGCATCACCAGACGGTCAACGCCCAGCGCCACGCCTGAGCAATCCGGCATGCCCACTTTCAGCGCTTCCAGCAGGTTGGTATCGATAGGTTGCTGCGGTAAGCCTCGTGCGGCTCGTTTGCGGTTATCCTGTTCAAACCGTTGCTGCTGTTCGCGCGCGTCGGTCAACTCATGGAAACCATTCGCCAGCTCAATACCTTTGTAATAAACCTCGAAACGTTCAGCCACGCGGTGATCTTCGGTACTGATTTGCGCCAGTGATGCCTGGCTGGCCGGGAAATGATACACAAACGTCGGTTTGTCTTTACCAATATGCGGTTCAACGCCCATCGTAAACAGCAATTGCAGTAAGGTGTCCCGGTCTTCTTCGGTATCGGCAATATTGCTGAGATCCAATTTCGCCGCTGCTTCCCGCAGTTGGGTTTTATCCGCAGACAGCGGGTCTATCTCCAGATGACGCTGGAAGGCCTGCTGGTAAGAAAGGCTTTCCGCAGGTGAACAGTCCAACACCTGCTGGAGCAGGTCATCCACTTCATTCATCAGGCGATACATATCGTAATGCGGACGATACCACTCAAGCATGGTGAATTCAGGGTTGTGATGACGCCCCATCTCTTCATTACGGAAGCTGCGGCACAATTGATACACCGGGCCGCATCCTGCCACCAGCAGGCGCTTCATATGGTATTCAGGGCTGGTCATTAAATAGAGATTCATTCCCTGGGAGTGTCCAGGGCCGACGAAACGCGTTTCGAACGGGAACAGATGGATGTCCGTTACCGTTGCCTGACTCATACAAGGGGTCTCAACCTCAAGCACGCCACGATCGGCAAAAAAGCGGCGAATCTCCGCTATAATTGCTGCACGTTTCAACAGATTGGGGATGGACGCGCTCGGCTGCCAGGTTGCCGTTTCGCTCATGGTTGTTTCTCCGATTTAAGACAAGGGCACGAAGTCTACTCGTATCGCGCTAACGAGACAAATTTCAGGCAGCAGTAATCAGCGCTGGCAATTGGATAAAAAAAGCGACATAGGGTGGTTTAGTAATTAAATTAATCAAATTCAATGATAATTCCCCCCTGTGACACGCTAAAAAAATCGAACACGTCAAATTTCCCGCACATCCCTAAGACTATACTATTGTACCTATAAAGGAGCAGTGGAAACGCGTTCATAACCTGTTTGAAGCCGATGAAGCATCTGATTTCAGGCAGGGATGAAATAACAACAATCTGGAGGAATGTCGTGCAAACCTTTCAAGCCGATCTTGCCATTATAGGCGCCGGTGGCGCGGGATTACGTGCTGCAATTGCTGCCGCACAAGCAAATCCCAACGCTAAAATCGCACTGATCTCAAAAGTGTACCCAATGCGCAGCCATACCGTTGCTGCCGAAGGCGGCTCTGCTGCTGTCGCGCAGGATCATGACAGCTTTGACTACCATTTTCACGATACGGTAGCAGGCGGAGACTGGCTGTGTGAGCAGGATGTCGTGGATTACTTTGTCCACCACTGCCCAACTGAAATGACGCAGCTGGAACAATGGGGCTGCCCATGGAGCCGTCGTGAAGACGGTAGCGTCAACGTACGTCGCTTCGGCGGCATGAAAATCGAGCGTACCTGGTTTGCCGCGGATAAGACCGGCTTCCACATGCTGCATACGCTGTTCCAAACATCTTTGCAGTTCCCGCAGATTCAGCGCTTTGACGAACACTTCGTTCTGGATATCCTGGTTGACGACGGTCATGCTCGCGGCCTGGTTGCCATGAACATGATGGAAGGCACTCTGGTGCAGATCCGTGCTAACGCTGTTGTTATGGCAACGGGCGGCGCAGGTCGTGTTTACCGTTACAACACCAACGGCGGCATCGTAACCGGCGACGGTATGGGCATGGCGTTGAGCCACGGCGTTCCGCTGCGTGATATGGAATTCGTTCAGTATCACCCAACAGGTCTGCCAGGTTCCGGTATCCTGATGACGGAAGGCTGCCGTGGTGAAGGCGGTATTCTGGTCAACAAAAACGGCTACCGTTATCTGCAAGACTACGGCATGGGTCCGGAAACCCCGCTGGGCGAGCCAAAAAACAAATACATGGAACTCGGTCCGCGCGACAAAGTTTCTCAGGCGTTCTGGCACGAATGGCGCAAAGGCAACACCATTTCCACTCCGCGTGGCGATGTGGTTCACCTCGACCTGCGTCACCTCGGCGAGAAAAAACTGCTCGAACGTTTACCGTTCATCTGCGAACTGGCGAAAGCTTACGTGGGTGTCGATCCGGTTAAAGAACCGATCCCGGTACGTCCGACCGCGCACTACACCATGGGCGGTATCGAAACCGATCAGCACTGTGAAACCCGCATTAAAGGTCTGTTCGCTGTCGGCGAATGTTCCTCTGTTGGTCTGCATGGCGCTAACCGTCTGGGTTCTAACTCCCTGGCAGAACTGGTGGTCTTCGGTCGTATGGCCGGTGAGCAGGCTGCAGAACGCGCTGCAACGGCTGGCGCTGCAAACAGTGCCGCTCTTGACGCACAGGTTGCTGGCGTTGAAAAACGTCTGAAAGATCTGGTTAACCAGGAAGGTAACGAAAACTGGTCTAAGATCCGTGACGAAATGGGCCTGTCCATGGAAGAAGGTTGCGGTATCTACCGTACGCCGGAACTCATGCAGAAAACCGTTGATAAGCTGGCGGAACTGCAGGAACGCTTCAAGCGCGTACGTATCACTGATACCTCCAGCGTCTTCAACACCGACCTGCTGTATACCATCGAACTGGGTCACGGTCTGAACGTTGCTGAATGTATGGCGCACTCTGCTCTGGCGCGTAAAGAATCCCGCGGCGCGCACCAGCGTCTGGATGAAGGCTGCACCGAGCGTGACGATGTGAACTTCCTCAAACACACCCTCGCCTTCCGCGATGCTGACGGCACGACTCGCCTGGAATACAGCGACGTGAAAATCACCACTCTGCCACCGGCTAAACGTGTTTACGGTGGCGAAGCGGAAGCAGCCGATAAGAAGGAGAAGGCGAATGGCTGAGATGAAAAACCTGAAAGTTGAGGTGGTGCGCTATAACCCGGAAACCGATACCGCGCCGCACAGTGCTTTCTACGAAGTTCCTTATGATGAAACCACGTCACTGCTGGATGCGCTGGGCTACATCAAGGATAACCTGGCACCGGACCTGAGCTACCGCTGGTCCTGCCGTATGGCGATCTGCGGCTCCTGCGGCATGATGGTCAACAATGTACCGAAACTGGCATGCAAAACCTTCCTGCGTGATTACACCAACGGCATGAAGATTGAAGCGCTGGGCAACTTCCCGATTGAGCGCGATCTGGTCGTCGACATGACGCACTTTATCGAAAGCCTGGAAGCGATCAAACCGTACATTATCGGTAACCCGCGTACACCGGATCAGGGTCCAAACACCCAGACTCCGGCGCAGATGGCGAAGTATCATCAGTTCTCCGGTTGCATCAACTGTGGTCTGTGCTATGCCGCGTGTCCGCAGTTCGGCCTGAACCCTGAGTTCATTGGACCGGCTGCGATTACGCTGGCGCATCGTTACAACGAAGATAGCCGCGACCACGGTAAGAAGGAGCGTATGGCTCAGTTGAACAGCCCGAACGGCGTGTGGACCTGTACTTTTGTGGGCTACTGCTCCGAAGTCTGCCCGAAACACGTCGATCCGGCTGCGGCCATTCAGCAGGGTAAAGTTGAAAGTTCAAAAGACTTTCTTATCGCTACCCTGAAACCACGCTAAGGAGTGCACGATGACGACTAAACGTAAAGCCTATGTGCGGCCAATGACGTCCACCTGGTGGAAAAAGCTGCCATTTTATCGTTTTTACATGCTGCGTGAAGGCACGGCAGTTCCGGCAGTCTGGTTCAGCATTGAACTGATTATCGGCCTGTTTGCACTCAAGCATGGTGCAGAGTCCTGGATGGGCTTTGTCGCCTTTTTGCAAAACCCGGTGGTGGTAATCCTTAACATTATCGCCCTAGCTGCAGCGCTGCTGCATACCAAAACCTGGTTTGAGCTGGCGCCAAAAGCAGCCAACATCATCGTAAAAGACGAAAAAATGGGGCCAGAGCCGATCATCAAAGGTCTCTGGGCAGTTACTGTGGTTGCGACAGTAGTCATACTGTTTGTTGCCCTGTTCTGGTAAGGAGTCCGGAATGATTAATCCAAATCCAAAACGCTCTGACGAACCCGTATTCTGGGGCCTGTTTGGTGCAGGCGGTATGTGGAGCGCAATCATTGCGCCGGTAATGATCCTGCTGGTAGGCATTATGCTGCCGCTGGGCTTTGTTCCTGATGCTTTCAGCTATGAACGCATACTGGCATTCGCTCAGAGCTTCATCGGACGTGCGTTTCTGTTCCTGATGATCGTTCTGCCGCTGTGGTGTGGTTTACACCGTATGCACCACGCGATGCATGACCTGAAAATCCACGTGCCTGCTGGCAAATGGGTATTCTACGGACTGGCAGCTATCCTGACCGTTGTAACGGCGATTGGTATTCTGACCATCTAAGTACATGCGTTAATGATCAGGCCCGCCATTGGCGGGCCTTTTTTTATTTGTGCAGCACCCCGGTCAACCAACGGGAAAATTCACGCATCGCCGGTGTTTCCGGGCGCGATTGCAAACGCGTTATCCAGTAGCTTCCCAAATCAATCTGCGTTAAAAACGGCTGAACGATACGTTCACTGCTGAGTAAATGCGTGAACATTCTGACTGGTGCAATTGCCACACCAATCCCCGCCTGAGCGGCTTCCAGCATGGTGACGGACGAATCAAACACCATCACGTTGTGCGTCGGTGACGGAGGCGCCTCTCCGGCCGCCTGCATCCAAAGCGCCCATTCATCACGTCGATACGATCGCAATAATGGAAATTTCAGGATGTCCGCAGGTGCTTTAATCTGCGAAGCCAATGTTGGCGAGCACAGCGGAGACATCAGCGCACTACATAAATATTGCGCATCGGTATCGTGCCAGGCTCCCCCTCCGTAACGAATGGTATAATCCAGCCCTTCGGCAGCGGGATCCACGCGGTTATTATGGGTAGAAATATGCAAATCAATATGCGGGTAACTGCGCTTAAAATCGCTCAGCAGAGGGAAAAGACAACCGATCGCAAAAGTCCCCACCACGCCAATTTTAAGTTTTTCCTGGGTCTGTTTGGTGGCAAAACGATCCAGCATCCCCGCCATACGATCGAAAGAATCATTAAGTACAGGTAACAGACTTTCTCCCTCTGTCGTCAACATTAACCCACGAGAGCCCCGCACAAAAAGCTGACAATTTAGCTGCTGCTCCAGCGCTTTTACATGCTGACTGATGGCAGAATGCGTCACGTTGAGCTCAATCGCGGCGCGGGTAAAACTGAGATGTCTGGCCGCGGCTTCAAAAGCCCGCAGCGAGTTAAGAGGGATATAGCTACGCGTCATCATCCGGCCTGTTAGAAAAACTTATATCTGCTGCTAAATTTAACCGTTTGTCAACACGATGCAAATCAAACACACTGATTGCGTCTGACGGGCCCGGACACCCTTTCGCTTTTAATTACGGAACTGATTTCATGATGAAAAAATCGTTATGCTGCGCTCTGCTGCTGACAGCCTCTTTCTCCACGTTTGCCGCCGCAAAAACAGAACAACAGATTGCCGATATCGTTAATCACACCATCACCCCGTTGATGCAGGAGCAGGCTATTCCGGGTATGGCCGTTGCGGTTATCTACCAGGGTAAACCCTATTATTTCACCTGGGGTAAAGCCGATATCGCCAATAACCACCCAGTCACGCAGCAAACGCTGTTTGAGCTAGGGTCGGTCAGTAAGACGTTTAACGGCGTGTTGGGCGGCGACGCTATCGCCCGCGGCGAAATTAAGCTCAGCGATCCGGTCACGAAATACTGGCCAGAACTGACAGGCAAACAGTGGCAGGGTATCAGCCTGCTGCACTTAGCCACCTATACGGCAGGTGGCCTGCCGCTGCAGATCCCCGATGACGTTACGGATAAAGCCGCATTACTGCGCTTTTATCAAAACTGGCAGCCACAATGGACTCCGGGCGCTAAGCGTCTTTACGCTAACTCCAGCATTGGTCTGTTTGGCGCGCTGGCGGTGAAACCCTCAGGTATGAGCTACGAAGAGGCGATGACCAGACGCGTCCTGCAACCATTAAAACTGGCGCATACCTGGATTACGGTCCCGCAAAGCGAACAAAAAGATTATGCCTGGGGCTATCGCGAAGGGAAGCCCGTACACGTTTCTCCGGGACAACTTGACGCCGAAGCCTATGGTGTGAAATCCAGCGTTATTGATATGGCCCGCTGGGTTCAGGCCAACATGGACGCCAGCCAGGTTCAGGAGAAAACACTCCAGCAGGGCATTGAGCTTGCGCAGTCTCGCTACTGGCGTATTGGCGATATGTACCAGGGATTAGGCTGGGAGATGCTGAACTGGCCGCTGAAAGCTGATTCGATCATCAACGGTAGCGACAGCAAAGTGGCATTGGCAGCGCTTCCCGCCGTTGAGGTAAACCCGCCCGCCCCCGCAGTGAAAGCCTCATGGGTACATAAAACGGGATCCACTGGTGGATTTGGCAGCTACGTTGCCTTCGTTCCAGAAAAAAACCTTGGCATCGTGATGCTGGCAAACAAAAGCTATCCTAACCCTGCCCGCGTCGATGCAGCCTGGCGTATTCTTGAAAAACTGCAATAACTGACAAGGAGGCCCAGGATATTGGGCCTCCTTTCTTTCTCTTTTTTTCCTGTTGTCATCTACACTTAACAAAAATACAGCAAGGAAAATCCCATGCGCATTTTGCCCGTCGTTGCTGCAGTTACGGCTGCATTTCTGGTTGTCGCGTGTAGTTCCCCGACACCGCCGAAAGGCGTTACCGTGGTGAACAACTTTGATGCCAAACGTTATCTGGGCACCTGGTATGAAATAGCGCGTTTCGACCATCGTTTCGAGCGCGGGTTGGATAAAGTGACCGCAACGTACAGTTTGCGCGACGACGGCGGCATCAACGTGATCAATAAAGGCTATAACCCTGACAGGGAGATGTGGCAGAAAACGGAAGGGAAAGCCTATTTCACTGGAGATCCAAGCAGAGCCGCGCTTAAGGTTTCGTTCTTCGGCCCCTTCTATGGCGGATATAACGTAATTGCACTCGACCGGGAATATCGTCACGCACTGGTTTGCGGTCCGGATCGCGACTACCTGTGGATCCTTTCACGGACCCCGACTATTTCAGATGAAATGAAACAGCAAATGTTAGCCATCGCGACCCGGGAAGGGTTTGAGGTGAATAAACTTATTTGGGTGAAACAGCCTGGCGCTTAGTGAGTACTCAGCTTCAGACCAATAATGCCAGCAACGATCAGCCCAAGGCTCAGCAAACGCGCCGGGCTGGCAGACTCACCCAGCAGTAAAATCCCTGTAATGGCCGCCCCAACAGCACCAATACCGGTCCAGACCGCATAAGCGGTTCCTACAGGTAATGTGCGCATTGCCCAGGAGAGCATGGCGATACTGACGATCATAGCCGCAATAGTGATGATGCTTGGCGTCAAACGCGTAAAACCATGGGTGTATTTCAGGCCAATCGCCCAGACGACTTCGAGCAAACCTGCAATTAATAAAACGATCCAGGACATATCAGGCTCCAGAACTATGGGGCCGTCCCCGGTGAAAGAAGCGTTTGCAGGTCGTCCTACAAAGCTGATGTGTGAAATGGCATTTTTGCCCGGAAGAAAATGAATTTCAACCTTTTTATTCACTGCCTGCTAAAAGCAAGAATTAAGCATAATTAGCGGCGTAGTTCCCGCATTTGGCACTCATCGGAGTTCTCTATGATGAAGGGCTTTCTGAAACCAGAAAGTCGATTGCTCCTCTTCTGAATGCGAAACGTTTATGCTTAAAATTTTAGTGATTGACCGGTGCCACTTTACCCGCACAGGGATAGAGGCCTTGCTTAATCATTCTGGCAGGTTCAGCTCTTCATTTCTGGTATCAGGAATCAATAATCTCCTGTTAGCAAAAGAGCATATTTTGCAATGGAAACCGCATCTGGTGATCGCGGATTTATACAGTTTTATTAGCGAGACGCACTCCAGTCCGCCAATTAAACCTTTTTTTATGAGTTGTGGCGTCATCCCACTGATTTTACTGCAATCAGCAGACAGACAGCATGCCCCTATCGTGCCCTCTCAATCCGTCGCCCATTCGGTCTTAACCAAGCACACCACGCTGAACACACTCTCCCACACAATTCAGGAAGCGCTTCAGGTTCGCCCCGCATTAGAAATAGCCAAAAACGCCACGCCTTTGCTTACGCCGCAAGAGGAGAAAGTATTATCAATGTGGATGGATGGTGTGAGTAACAATGCCATTGCCGCCGCGCTCAGCATTCATGGCAAAACGGTCTACACCTATAAGCGGAATATCCGTATGAAACTGCACCTGGGGAACCGCTTCTCGCCGTTCCTTTCACTCCCTGGGAAGGGAGATTAACGGTACGACACGACGTCGTACCGTTCATGATTATTGCTGAGCTTTTGTCGCTGCACCAGAGATTGCGCTACCGCCTTCAGAGATATCCTGCCCAACACCTTTTGTTGTATTGCACGCAGTCAACACTGAAGAAAGAACCAACACAGAAAAGATCGCAGCAATTGTCTTCTTAACCATAACGTCTTCCTTTTCTAGCCAATATTGTTTGTGTATAGCTACTTAATAATAGACAAGATCTGGGAGTGTGATGGATAAACAACCGTTTTTAAGACTATATGAAAGGATTAGCTGGCGGCGTGAGAGATTGAATTGCCAAGATGTTTGATGTCTTCACCGAAGCCGCGCGCGGTATTGCAACCCGTCAGGAGGGTGCTGGTGAAAAGGAGTAGTATTACAAGACCGAGAAGACGTTTCATCATTCCTGCCCTGGAAAAAGTATGGCGCAGCAACCTGCGCCATAAGATCAAATAGAAGACTTATTTTACGCGAGAAACGTATTCGCCGGAGCGGGTATCCACTTTGATCACTTCGCCGATCTGTACGAACAGCGGAACTTTAACGACTGCGCCGGTAGACAGGGTAGCCGGTTTGCCGCCAGTACCAGCGGTATCGCCTTTCAGACCTGGGTCGGTTTCAACAACTTCCAGCTCAACGAAGTTCGGCGGAGTTACGGAGATCGGCTGACCGTTCCACAGGGTCACGATGCATTCAGCCTGGTCCAGCAGCCATTTAGCGTTATCGCCTACCGCTTTCTCGTCTGCAGCCAGCTGTTCGAAAGTGGTGTTATTCATAAAGTGCCAGAACTCACCGTCGCTATACAGGAAGGTCAGGTTCATGTCGGCTACGTCTGCGCCTTCAGCGGAGTCAGTAGACTTGAAGGTTTTCTCTACGCGAGTACCGGTCAGCAGGCGACGCAGCTTAACGCGCGCAAACGCCTGACCTTTACCTGGTTTAACGAATTCGCTGGCTTCAACCGCATAAGGTTCGCCGTCCAACATGATTTTAAGACCAGCACGAAAATCGTTGCTATAGTACGTTGCCATAAGGCCCTCTGAAAATTGTTAACTGGTAGCTAAGCCACAAAATGGCGCATATTGTAACCCTAAATACCCCATCCAGAGAAGATTGGTTATCGCAACTTGCCGATGTTGTGACCGATCCTGATGAACTTCTGCATCTTTTGAATATAGACGCAGATGAAAAACTGTTGGCCGGACGCGACGCGAGACGGCTTTTCGCCCTGCGCGTGCCGCGCGCGTTTATTGCCCGCATGGAGAAAGGCAACCCGGACGATCCGCTTTTGCGTCAGGTGCTTACCTCACAGGAAGAGTTTGTTGCCGCACCTGGCTACTCGACCGATCCGCTGGAAGAACAGCACAGCGTGGTTCCCGGTCTGCTGCATAAATATCGCAATCGGGCACTGCTGCTGGTCAAAGGCGGTTGCGCGGTAAATTGTCGCTATTGCTTCCGCCGCCACTTCCCATACGCCGAAAACCAGGGCAATAAGCGCAACTGGCAGGTCGCCCTCGACTACATTAACGCGCATCCTGAGCTGGATGAGATCATCTTCTCCGGTGGCGATCCGTTAATGGCCAAGGACCACGAACTGGACTGGTTGCTCACGCAACTGGAAGCTATTCCGCACATTAAGCGTCTGCGTATTCACAGCCGTTTGCCGATTGTTATCCCGGCTCGCATTACAGAAGGACTGGTCGAGCGCTTTGCACACTCCTCCTTGCAGATTCTGCTGGTCAATCACATTAACCATGCCAATGAAGTTGATGAGACGTTTCGCCAGGCGATGAGCAGTCTGCGCGCCGCGGGCGTTACGCTACTCAACCAAAGCGTATTGCTGCGTGGTGTGAACGATAACGCACAAACGCTCGCCAACCTTAGCAACGCACTGTTTGATGCGGGTGTGATGCCCTATTACCTGCACGTGCTGGATAAAGTGCAGGGTGCCGCCCACTTTATGGTCAGCGATGATGAAGCGCGTCAAATTATGCGTGAACTGCTAACGCTGGTTTCCGGTTACATGGTCCCCAAACTGGCGCGAGAAATTGGCGGAGAGCCAAGTAAAACGCCGCTGGACCTGCAGTTACGCCAACAATAACCATTATTGAGTGTCCGATTCCGGACACTCTCCACGATTACTTATTATTTAAATCCCCGCAAGTGGAGTCACACTTTTAATCTGTGCTATTTTAATTAGCTCTGTTAAATTATTCATTCGTAGATTTTATCAATAGTTTCAAATGCAGAATATTAATAAATATATGGTTAGGGAGAACCTGTTATGGCTATAAGTATTAAGGGTATTAATACCGGCGTGATTCGCCAAAAGAATGAATTCATTGCTCTGGCATTAAAGATAAAAGAGCCAAGAAATAAGGAATCGTTGTTTTTTCTTTCTCCGCTTGGGTTAAGAGACTTGCTTATCGCCCTGGAAAGCAGGCTCTCTGCTAAACATCAGCTTAGCGAAAACGAGCGTGCGCAATATGAGAAAGAATGCGAAAAAGCCAGCAAAAAAATGCACGAAAATATTCCATTAATTCAGGAGGACGAACTAAAAAATGCGGATATTAACCGTCGCATAAATTCACTGATGTTAGTGGATGACAAAGGGGAAAACTTAGCATTTTCTCTGACGCTGCATGACGGGAAAACAGACGAATTACGGGTTAATGAATTACAGATTCAGGTGTTGGCACATGCAATTATTCACGCAATAAATAATGCTGGCATGCGAGAACTCGCGTTACGAATAACATCGCTGCTGGATTTCCTGCCGCTGTACGATGTTGATTGTCAGCAAAACGACAATCTGGAATACGACGCTTATACACACCCCGAATGGAAACATAACCTGTTTAATCATTATCTGGCAGTTATTTACCTCTATACGGATGATAAAGGAAAAGCTCAGTTCTGTGGTTCGGTAGTGAAAACTCGCGCCCTTTCCGGTAGCAAAGAAGCCGAAGCCATTACTCGCCGTCTTCTCGACTTCAGCCCGCGGCTGAAAAAACTTGCCGGTGTACCGTGCCAGGTGTTTGTCAGAACGTTGACGGGTGATAAGACACAAAAGCTCAATCAGGATCAGTGCCTGCGCGCGCTGCATCATTTACGCGTTCAGTCTGCGCATAAGACTCAGAATGCCTGATGGCGCTGCGCTTATCAGGCCTACGATTGTATGAGCCTGTCCAGGCCACTTTATTACACAAAATCATTCAATCTGCATCGCGGCGGCAAGCGAAGAAAATCCCCAGGAGCATAGATAACTATGTGACTGGGGTTTCACAGCGCAGCCAACAAAGAGGCTGGTTGAAGGATGAAGTGTAATCAGTTAGGGCACTTATAAACCTGTCCAATCATCTCACTGGCGGTAGGAACAAAGCTGGACAGCATTCCCTGTGATGGGCTGCTGACGCCATAAATCACGTTACCGCCCATTGCCGCAGCCTGGTTACGCAGATCGTTTGCTGCGCCACGCATTGAGCCGCCCTCTTCGCCGTGCTGGCCAGAAAGCCAGTTGCTTTGCTTACCGGTTGCAGTGCCTATCAATTGGCACTCTGCGCCAGGCTTGTCTTCGACGAAGCGTACGCTTTGCCCGGCTGAACTCAGTTCATTGCTGGAGCTACAACCCGCCATCAGTAGCGCGGCACCAACGATCCCTGCTAAATATTTCACGTGCATGTCATTCCCCATAATCAATTAGTTGGACGTTATGTCCGTAGCTGAATCATATACTAAAAAGATGACCAAAAGAAAAACCCCCAGACATTTCTGCCCGAGGGTTTCTCAATTCTGGGAGATGAGCACCCAAATCATTCTGGTTGCAGGAAGGCGGCCAGTTTGTTAATCCCCAGAAGCTTACTCAAGTAAGTGACTGGGGTTAGCAAACGCAGCCAACGCATCTGCAGCCTGAAGGATGCAGGGGGTGGGCAATTACATCATGCCGCCCATTCCACCCATACCACCCATACCGGCAGCACCTAAGTCAGGCGCATCGCCTTTCGGCAGGTCGGTAACCATGCACTCGGTGGTGATCATCAGACCCGCAACAGAAGCCGCGTACTGCAGAGCAGAACGAGTTACTTTGGTTGGATCCAGGATACCCATGTCGATCATGTTGCCGTATTCTTCAGTTGCAGCGTTGTAACCGTAGTTACCGTCACCAGCTTTCACGGTGTTAGCCACTACAGACGGCTCTTCGCCGCAGTTCAGTACGATTTGACGCAGTGGGGATTCCATTGCGCGCAGCGCAACTTTGATACCTACGTTCTGGTCTTCGTTCTGACCTTTCAGGCCGGCAATTTTAGACGCTACGCGAATCAGCGCAACACCACCACCAGCAACCACGCCTTCTTCTACCGCAGCACGGGTAGCGTGCAGGGCATCTTCAACGCGGGCTTTCTTCTCTTTCATTTCTACTTCAGTCGCAGCACCAACTTTGATAACTGCAACGCCGCCTGCCAGTTTCGCTACGCGCTCCTGCAGTTTTTCACGGTCATAGTCAGAAGTTGCTTCTTCGATCTGCTGACGAATCTGAGTCACGCGACCCTGGATTGCAGCTTCGTCGCCCACGCCATCGATGATGGTGGTGGTGTCTTTGTTGATAACAACGCGTTTCGCCTGACCCAGATCTTCCAGAGTTGCTTTTTCCAGCTCCATACCGATCTCTTCAGAGATAACGGTACCACCGGTCAGGGTTGCGATATCCTGCAGCATTGCTTTACGACGATCGCCGAAGCCAGGTGCTTTAACCGCAGCGACTTTCACGATACCGCGCATGGTGTTAACAACCAGAGTTGCCAGCGCTTCGCCTTCAACATCTTCAGCGATGATCAGCAGCGGTTTGCCTGCTTTCGCTACAGCTTCCAGAACCGGCAGCATTTCGCGGATGTTGGAGATTTTCTTATCAGCCAGCAGGATGAACGGGCTTTCCAGTTCTACTGCGCCAGTTTCCGGCTTGTTGATGAAGTAAGGAGACAGGTAGCCACGGTCGAACTGCATACCTTCAACCACGTCCAGTTCGTCCTGCAGACCGGTACCGTCTTCAACGGTGATCACGCCTTCTTTACCGACTTTGTCCATCGCTTCAGCGATCAGTTTACCTACGGTTTCGTCGGAGTTAGCGGAGATGGTACCAACCTGAGCAATAGCTTTAGAGTCGGAGCACGGTACGGACAGTGCTTTCAGTTCTTCAACAGCAGCAGCGACAGCTTTGTCGATACCACGTTTCAGATCCATCGGGTTCATGCCCGCAGCAACGGCTTTCAGACCTTCAGTGATGATGGACTGAGCCAGTACGGTTGCGGTGGTGGTACCGTCACCTGCAGCGTCGTTCGCTTTAGAGGCAACTTCTTTCACCATCTGCGCACCCATGTTTTCGAACTTGTCTTCCAGTTCGATTTCACGTGCTACGGAAACACCATCTTTAGTGATGGTCGGTGCACCGAAAGATTTATCCAGAACTACGTTACGGCCTTTTGGACCGAGGGTAACTTTCACTGCATCTGCCAGTACGTTTACGCCGCGCAGCATTTTCACACGAGCGTCGTTACCGAATTTTACGTCTTTAGCTGCCATTTTCTCTTTCCCTTAAATTCGTATGTTCAGTGTCGTTCGCGGATTAGGCTTCAACAATTGCCAGGATGTCGCTTTCAGACATGATCAACACTTCTTCATTGTCGATCTTCTCAGATTTAACTCCGTAGCCATCGTTGAAAATAACGATATCGCCGACTTTCACGTCCAGCGGCTGTACGGTACCGTTGTCCAGGATGCGACCCTTACCGACAGCGATGATTTCGCCACGAGTTGATTTACCTGCTGCAGAACCAGTCAGTACGATGCCGCCAGCAGATTTTGATTCAACTTCTTTACGTTTGACGATCACACGATCATGTAACGGACGAATACTCATTGATAGCTCTCCTTTGAGAAAGTCTTTATCAGTTATGGGTGACGCCGGCCCGTAAACGGTTTCCCGGCTAGTGACCAGAGAGATGGGGATGGGGTTTTGTGCCTTCAAGGGGGCAAGCGAAAAAAATTTTTTATCAGCAGAAAATCCCGTCAAAACGCCGACGCACCTCACATTTCATAACGATTTCAGCCACGTCGTCATAAGCAAATCTGATTGTGATACCATCAAAAATCTGCGCTGTAGCCCGGTCAATGGGCATAACCGGATAACAATTTATGAGCGGACTGAAACAAGAGCTGGGACTGGCTCAGGGCGTTGGCCTGTTGTCGACATCATTGTTAGGTACAGGCGTTTTTGCCGTCCCCGCGCTGGCCGCACTGGTTGCGGGCAACAACAGCCTGTGGGCATGGCCGGCGCTGATTGTTTTGGTCTTTCCCGTGGCGATTGTCTTCGCCGTACTGGGGCGTCATTTTCCCAGTGCAGGCGGTGTGGCACATTTTGTCGGCATGGCCTTTGGTTCACGTCTGGAGCGCGTCACCGGATGGTTATTTTTGTCGGTCATTCCTGTCGGTTTGCCTGCAGCATTGCATATCGCCGCCGGATTCGGTCAGGCGATGTTTGGCTGGCATGACGAGCAGCTTCTGCTGGCTGAGCTCGGTACGCTGGCATTGGTTTGGTACATCGGCTCCCGCGGCGCAAGCTCAAGCGCTAATCTGCAAACGGTCATTGCCGGATTGATTGTTGCCCTCATAGTCGCTATCTGGTGGGCAGGCGATCTGAAACCAGGCGAAATCCCCTTCCCTGCGATTACCGATATCGAGTTTCCCGGCCTGTTCGCCGCGCTGTCGGTGATGTTCTGGTGTTTTGTCGGCCTTGAAGCGTTTGCCCACCTGGCGTCTGAATTCAAAAATCCGGAACGAGACTTCCCACGCGCACTGATGATTGGCCTGCTGCTGGCAGGGTCTGTTTATTGGGCATGCACCGTCGTCGTTCTCCATTTTGGTGCCTATGGCGAGCAAATGGCGGCCGCAGCGTCGCTGCCAGAAATCGTCGTGCAACTGTTTGGTGTGCAGGCACTGTGGGTCGCCTGCATCATTGGTTATCTGGCCTGTTTTGCCAGCCTCAACATTTATATTCAAAGTTTCGCCCGACTGGTCTGGTCGCAAGCGCAGTATAAGCCGGAGAGTTATCTGGCTCGCCTGTCCCCCCGCCACCTTCCGCGCAATGCGCTAAACGCCGTATTGGGCTGCTGCGTAGTCAGTACTCTGTGCATCTATATGCTGCAAATCAATCTCGATGCGTTAATCGTCTACGCCAACGGCATCTTTATTATGATTTATTTGCTGTGCATGTTGGCGGGGTGTCGATTACTGAAAGGGCATTATCGCGCACTGGCGGTCATTGGAGGTCTGCTGTGCCTACTGCTACTGGCGATGGTCGGCTGGAAGAGCCTGTACGCGTTGATTATGCTGGCAGGACTGTGGCTGTTTTTACCCCGCAGGCCGGATAAGGCAACGTTGACGCCATCATCCGGCCTATAAATACTATTGCCGGATGGCGCTAACGCTTATCCGGCCTTCATACTGATGCTTAATCCCGACGATCGTCTTTATGTTCGATGCTGTCGTGCTTGTCATCCTTGCGCTGAAATTCACCATCAAAAGTCTCACCGCCACCCGTTCCGGCGCTAAAACCACCGCCAGGCATACGCGAAAAACGTAAATGTGGCAGCAGTTTCATCGTCAGATGTTTTTGCACCGGGGGTAATAAAAGAAGAAGACCGAGGAAATCGGTGAAAAAACCAGGCAGCACCAACAGCAGGCCAGCGATAATCAGCGATACACTTTTGATCATTTCTGCAGCCGGACTTTCACCAGCCGCCATTTTTTGTTGCATCAGTAAAAAGTTCTTAAATCCCTGATTACGAACCAGAGACATACCGATAACCGACGTAAAAATAACCAAAATCAGCGTCATCAGGACACCCATCACATGGGCAACCTGAATAAAAATGGATATCTCTATATAAACATAGAGAAAAATGGCAAGTAATGGTATCCAGCGCAAAGGGATCTCCTGTTAATAACAGCCGTTTTGTTCAACTTCTGTTCGAAAAATTATGTTAATCGCATCGATTTGATATTGTGGTGGTTAGCAAAATTTCAAGTGGCTTGTACACTAATATTTGGGGTTAATCACAAAGGGGTGATCCATTTCACAGAATAATAAATAAGGGGTAAATTCCACGCTTTAAGTGATCCAGATTACGGTAGAAATCCTTAACCAGCATATGATCTCGGGTATCAGACCGATGCAGGGGATAATCGTCGGTCGAGAAACAATCGAAATCACATATATCCTGTGTGTTTAGTCAAATCATTGGCAGCTTGAAAAAGAAGGTTCACATGTTAAACAACATTCGTATCGAAGAAGACTTGTTGGGTACCAGGGAAGTTCCAGCGGACGCCTACTACGGTGTCCACACTCTGAGAGCGATTGAAAACTTCTACATTAGCAACAACAAAATCAGCGATATTCCTGAATTTGTTCGCGGTATGGTAATGGTTAAAAAGGCAGCGGCAATGGCCAACAAAGAGCTGCAAACCATTCCTAAGAGTGTGGCAAATGCCATCATCGCGGCGTGTGATGAAGTCCTGAATAACGGAAAATGCATGGATCAGTTCCCGGTAGACGTTTACCAGGGTGGTGCGGGTACCTCCGTCAACATGAACACCAACGAAGTTCTGGCCAATATCGGTCTGGAACTGATGGGTCACCAGAAAGGTGAATATCAGTACCTGAACCCGAACGACCACGTTAACAAATGTCAGTCTACCAACGACGCATACCCAACTGGCTTCCGTATCGCTGTATACGCATCCATCATCAAACTGATTGATGCACTGAACCAGCTGCGTGAAGGCTTCGAGAAAAAAGCTGTTGAATTCCAGGACATCCTGAAAATGGGTCGTACCCAGCTGCAGGATGCTGTACCGATGACCCTCGGTCAGGAATTCCATGCTTTTAGCGTACTGTTGAAAGAAGAAGTGAAAAACATTAGCCGTACCGCTGAGCTGCTGCTGGAAGTTAACCTCGGCGCGACTGCAATCGGTACTGGTCTGAACACGCCGAAAGAGTACTCTCCGCTGGCAGTACAGAAACTGGCTGAAGTCACCGGCTTCGCCTGTGTTCCGGCAGAAGACCTGATTGAAGCAACTTCTGACTGTGGCGCATACGTTATGGTGCACGGCGCACTGAAACGTCTGGCTGTGAAGATGTCCAAAATCTGTAACGACCTGCGTTTGCTCTCCTCTGGTCCGCGTGCGGGTCTGAACGAGATCAACCTGCCGGAACTGCAGGCTGGTTCTTCTATCATGCCAGCTAAAGTGAACCCGGTCGTTCCGGAAGTAGTAAACCAGGTGTGCTTCAAAGTCATCGGTAACGACATCACTGTTACCATGGCATCTGAAGCTGGTCAGCTGCAGCTGAACGTAATGGAGCCGGTCATTGGCCAGGCAATGTTTGAATCCATTCACATTCTGAGCAATGCTTGCTACAACCTGCTGGAAAAATGCGTTAGTGGTATCACTGCTAACAAAGAAGTCTGTGAAGCGTTTGTATTCAACTCCATCGGCATCGTTACTTACCTCAACCCGTTCATCGGTCACCACAACGGCGACATCGTCGGTAAAATTTGTGCCGAAACCGGTAAGAGCGTACGTGAAGTTGTCCTTGAGCGCGGTCTGTTGACCGAGTCTGAACTGGACGATATCTTCTCTGCACAGAACCTGATGCACCCTGCTTATAAAGCAAAACGTTATACTGATGAAAGCGAACAGTAATCGTGTAGGGTAGTACCGGAGAAGGCACGTCATGATGACGTGCCTTTTTTCTTACTCGAAGTTACTTAAAAACAACAATTTAATATCAACTTGTTAAACAACAAGGAAGGCTAATATGATAGTTTTAGAACTTATCATCGTTTTGCTGGCAATCTTTTTAGGTGCCAGACTTGGGGGTATCGGTATTGGATTTGCAGGTGGGCTGGGTGTCCTGGTTCTCGCCGCTATCGGCGTAAAACCCGGTAATATCCCGTTCGATGTTATTTCCATCATCATGGCGGTTATCGCTGCCATTTCAGCTATGCAGATTGCAGGTGGTCTGGACTATCTGGTTCATCAAACTGAAAAACTGCTGCGTAAGAACCCGAAATACATCACGATCCTTGCACCTATCGTGACCTATTTCCTGACTATCTTCGCAGGTACCGGCAACATCTCTCTGGCAACGCTGCCGGTTATCGCTGAAGTTGCGAAGGAACAAGGGATCAAACCTTGCCGCCCGCTCTCTACCGCAGTGGTTTCTGCACAGATTGCAATTACGGCTTCTCCAATCTCCGCAGCCGTAGTTTACATGTCTTCTGTAATGGAAGGTCATGGCATCAGCTACATTCACCTGCTGTCCGTGGTCATTCCGTCCACCCTGCTGGCTGTTCTGGTTATGTCCTTCCTGATCACTGCACTGTTCAACTCCAAACTGTCTGACGACCCGATTTATCGTAAGCGTCTGGAAGAAGGCCTGGTTGAACTGCGCGGTGAAAGACAAGTTGAAATCAAAGCTGGCGCGAAAACCTCCGTTTGGTTGTTCCTGCTGGGCGTGGTTTGCGTCGTTGTATACGCCATCATCAACAGCCCAAGCCTTGGCCTGGTCGCTAAACCGCTGATGAACACCACCAACGCAATTCTGATCATCATGCTGAGCGTCGCAACGCTGACCACGATCGTCTGCCGCGTTGAAACTGACTCCATCCTGAACTCCAGCACCTTCAAAGCCGGTATGAGCGCCTGTATTTGTATCCTGGGTGTTGCATGGCTGGGTGATACCTTCGTATCTCACAACATTGACTGGATCAAAGATACTGCAGGTAGCGTAATTCAGGGTCATCCGTGGCTGCTGGCTGTCATCTTCTTCTTTGCTTCTGCGCTGCTGTACTCTCAGGCTGCAACCGCTAAAGCACTGATGCCGATGGCTCTGGCTCTGAACGTTTCCCCACTGACCGCTGTTGCGTCTTTCGCAGCTGTTTCTGGCCTGTTCATTCTGCCAACCTACCCAACTCTGGTTGCGGCAGTTCAGATGGATGACACCGGTACAACCCGCATCGGTAAATTCGTCTTTAACCATCCGTTCTTCATCCCAGGCACCCTGGGTGTGGTTCTGGCTGTCTGCTTCGGCTTCTTGCTGGGCAGCTTCATGCTGTAAGTTTTTCCTGCAGGGTGCCTGGGCGCCCTGCAGTTCCTCCTCCCCACCCCGCTTTAACTAACATCCTTCCCTCGTCCGTTGTATAGTGACCATTCTTTTGCTGGTTACTCTGTTCTTTCGAGGTGTTTATGCTTGATGTAAAGAGTCAGGATATTGCCATCCCCGATACCGTTGTGGTGCTCTGTACCGCTCCGGATGAAGCAACCGCCCAGGATCTCGCCGCCAAAGTGCTGGCGGAAAAGCTGGCTGCCTGCGTGACCCTGCTACCCGGTGCGACCTCCCTCTACTATTGGGAAGGCAAACTGGAACAGGAATATGAAGTCCAGATGATTTTAAAAACCACCGTCACACACCAGCAAGCCCTTCTCGATTGCCTGAAGTCACATCATCCGTATCAAACGCCTGAACTTCTGGTTTTACCCGTCACTCACGGAGACTTTGATTACCGCTCATGGCTCAACGCATCCTTACGCTGATCCTGCTGCTGTGCAGCACATCTACCTTTGCCGGATTATTTGACGCGCCTGGCCGCTCGCAGTTTGTTCCTGCCGATCGGGCGTTTGTTTTTGATTTTCAGCAAAACCAACACGATCTAAACCTCACATGGCAGGTTAAAGATGGCTACTATCTGTATCGCAAACAAATAAGCATTACGCCATCTCAGGCCGATATTGCCGAGGTAAAACTGCCGCCAGGCGTCTGGCATGAAGATGAGTTTTACGGCAAAAGTGAGATTTACCGTAAACAGCTGGCTGTCCCGATCACGGTCAATCAGGCTAAGTCTGGCGCAACATTAACGATCACATACCAGGGCTGCGCCGACGCCGGATTTTGCTATCCACCAGAAACAAAAACGGTGCCATTAAGTGAAGTGTCTGCCGGTTCCGCGGCAGCCCCTGCACCAGCCCCAGCCACTGCAGATCCGCAAGAGAAACCGCAGCCCACGGCCCAACTCCCCTTCTCCGCGCTGTGGGCATTGCTGATCGGAATTGGTATCGCATTTACGCCCTGCGTACTGCCGATGTATCCACTGATTTCCGGTATCGTACTGGGTGGTAAGCAACGCTTATCAACCGGACGGGCACTGCTGCTGACGTTTATCTACGTTCAAGGGATGGCGCTCACCTATACCGCGCTGGGTTTGGTTGTTGCAGCCGCCGGTTTACAGTTCCAGGCAGCGCTTCAGCATCCCTACGTCCTGATTGGCCTTGCCGTCATCTTTACGCTGCTGGCTCTGTCGATGTTTGGCCTGTTCACACTGCAACTGCCTTCATCGCTGCAAACGCGTCTCACGCTAATGAGTAACCGCCAGCAAGGTGGATCTCCCGGCAGCGTCTTTGCGATGGGGGCAATTGCTGGCCTCATCTGTTCTCCTTGCACAACGGCCCCGCTAAGCGCGATTTTGCTGTATATCGCTCAGAGCGGGAACATGTGGCTGGGAGGCGGCACACTGTATCTGTATGCGTTGGGGATGGGATTACCCCTGATGCTGATTACCGTATTTGGCAACCGCCTGCTGCCTAAAAGTGGCCCATGGATGGAACATGTCAAAACCGCTTTTGGCTTTGTCATTCTGGCGCTTCCCGTCTTCTTACTCGAACGTATCGTTGGCGACGAGTGGGACGTTCGCTTATGGTCACTGTTAGGCGTCGCGTTCTTTGGCTGGGCGTTCATCACCAGCCTACAGGCAAAGCACGCCTGGATGCGTATCGCACAGATTGTCCTGTTAGCCGCAGCACTGGTAAGCGTGCGTCCATTGCAGGACTGGGCGTTCGGCGCGCCGCATGCTCAAACCCAGACACACCTTAACTTCACGCCAGTGGCATCGGTGGATGCGTTAAATCAGGCTCTGGCGCAAGCCAAAGGCAAGCCCGTGATGTTGGATCTGTATGCCGACTGGTGCGTAGCCTGTAAAGAGTTTGAGAAGTATACATTCAGCAATCCACAGGTTCAGCAAGCGCTAGGCGACACAGTGCTGTTGCAGGCGGATGTAACGGCAAACAATGCCCAGGATGTCGCTTTGCTAAAACATCTACAGGTTTTAGGTTTGCCGACTATCTTGTTCTTTGATGCCGAGGGGAAAGAGCACCCGGAAGCTCGGGTTACGGGCTTTATGGATGCCGCGACCTTCAGCGCACATTTGCGCGATCGCCAACCGTGAGCGACACTTGCAACAGGAAATACGGAGGAGAATACCGTGCAACGTGAAGATGTCCTGGGAGAAGCCCTGAAATTACTTGAGGTGCAAGGGATAGCCAATACCACGCTGGAAATGGTGGCCGAACGTATCGATTATCCTCTGGATGAACTGCAGCGCTTTTGGCCCGATAAAGAGGCCATTCTGTACGATGCGTTACGTTACCTCAGCCAGCGGGTGGATATCTGGCGGCGTCAGCTTTTGCTGGATGACACGCTGAGCGCTGAGCAGAAATTACTGGCGCGCTACACTGCGCTGTCCGAATGCGTGAGCAATAATCGCTATCCCGGCTGTCTGTTCATCGCCGCCTGTACGTTTTACCCTGATCCCGGGCATCCGATCCATCAGTTAGCCGATCAGCAAAAAAAGGCAGCACATGACTTCACCCATGAACTGCTGACGACGCTGGAAGTTGACGACCCGGCAATGGTCGCCAAACAGATGGAACTGGTGCTGGAGGGCTGCCTGAGCCGCATGCTGGTTAATCGTAGCCATGCTGATGTCGAAACGGCACACCGTCTGGCTGAAGATATCCTGCGCTTTGCCCAGTGCCGAATGGGCGGTGCACTAACCTAAGTGAGCATTATCTGTTTTCGTCGCATCTGTCGGAAAGATTTGTGCAAACTTCAGGCACAACCATGCGGATTGCCGCAATATTAAGCGGTTGAACAATGTTTCCAGAAATTTGATTGACTGACAGACGTGAATACGGTTTAATGCGCCCCGTTGCCCGGATAGCTCAGTCGGTAGAGCAGGGGATTGAAAATCCCCGTGTCCTTGGTTCGATTCCGAGTCCGGGCACCACTATTTAGAAAAACCAGCCTTAGGGCTGGTTTTTTGCTTTCTGGGGTCCGCCAGATTTCTGATTGTTTTGTCCACAGCGACTCCAACCCTACCTCATCACGACACTTAAACCTTTCACTGGCACCACGATGGTACTGTAAAAAATATAGCGGTATCAGGAACACCTCTTTTTCTGGCGTGCTTAACCGTAGGCCATATCTGAACAACCTTGGGCACAATACTGTTGCGGAAGCGCCAGGTCGCACCGCTCTCTTCCAGATGGCGTTACAGGGTACGCACATTCATCCCCAGGGGCTGGAGTTGGTGCGCCGCCTCGACATCTGAAGCAAACGCCAGGGAGCAAAGGCCAACCTTCATCTACAATTGCCATCATACCGAGCAAATAGTGAGTCAACGAGGAATCTGGATGGTGAAAACAAGAATCATACAGTCAGCGCAGGGAGCCCATGCCTATCCGCTGCTGATCAAGAGCCTACTGCTGTCGGGTGGGCGCTCTCATCCAGAGCGAGAAATCGTCTACGCCGATAAACTGCGTTACGACTATCGCACCCTCAAACTGCGCATCCATCGCCTGGCAAACATGCTGACAGCGGCCGGTGTCATGCCTGGGGACACCGTCGCCCTGCTAGATTGGGACAGCCATCGCGCCCTCGAGTGCTTCTTCGCGGTGCCCATGATTGGCGCCGTGCTACACACGGTGAACGTCCGCTTCTCGGCGGACCAAATCGCTTACACCATGAATCATGCCGAGGACAACCTGGTACTGGTGCACGACGACTTCTTACCGGTTGTCGAGTCACTGGCAGAGACGCTGACCACTGCCCGGGGATACATCCAGCTTAGCGACGAAGAATCGAAGGCGACCAACCTGCCTGTGCAAGGGGAATATGAGACCCTGCTGGCCTCAGCGGGGGATCGCTTTGACTTCCCCGACTTCGATGAAAACTCGATAGCTACCTTGTTCTACACCACAGGAACCACGGGGAATCCCAAGGGTGTCTACTTCAGCCATCGCCAGCTGGTCCTGCACACGCTCAATGAGCTGGGCCTCCTGGCAGCCCACGAGGGACAGTCGCTGCTACGATCGCACGATGTCTACATGCCGATCACTCCTATGTTCCACGTGCATGCCTGGGGCGCCCCCTATGTCGCAACAATGCTGGGCGTGAAGCAGGTATACCCCGGCCGTTACGAACCCAACAAGCTGGTGCGGTTGTATCACGATGAGGGTGTAACCTTCTCGCACTGTGTACCAACCATTTTGCAGATGATCCTTGAGTGCGACGAAGCCACACAGACCGATCTATCGAGATGGAAGATGTTGCTGGGTGGCAGTTCACTGTCCCTTGGACTGGCGACACAAGCCCACCATAGAGGCATACGCATTCACGCCGGCTATGGCATGTCTGAGACCTGTCCCCTGCTCTGTATGACCCACTTAAGCGATGCCGAGCTGGCCCTTCCCATGGATGAACAGTTACCCCTGCGGATTCGGACCGGCCTGCCTGTCCCGTTGGTGGATCTGCGTATCGTCGATAGTGAAGGCCGGGAGGTGGTGCACGACGGAGAAACCCTGGGCGAAATAGTGGTGCGAGCCCCTTGGTTGACTCAGGGCTACCTGAAGGAACCCGAAAAAGGGGCTGAGCTATGGAATGGCAGTTGGCTGCACACCGGCGATATAGCCTCTATCGATCCCCATGGGATAGTAGAAATCAAGGATCGCATCAAAGACGTAATCAAGACAGGCGGTGAGTGGATAAGCACGCTGGAGCTGGAGAGCCTCATCAGCTCACACGTGGCGGTCAGGTCGGTAGCCGTCGTCGGGATACCTGATGAACAGTGGGGCGAACGCCCCCTGGCTTTGGTGGTGTGCAAGGAAGGGGAAGACCTGGAGCCGCAGACCATAGCGGCACATCTACAAGGATTCGTCGACCGCGGCCACATCACTAAATGGGCGATCCCACGACAGATAAGGATAGTCCCAGATATTCCCAAAACCAGCGTCGGCAAGATCAACAAGCGCCTGATTCGGGAGCTTGAAGCCAGCAATGGGAAGGATAGCATTTAAGTGATTTGTCGCATTCACTGCGTAAGGTTAACAACAGTCACACTGCTTATATTTCAGGTAGCTTGCCAATATCAATGCTCTGCCGGGGAACTCACCGTCCCCGCGCGGATGCTGTTCCCCCTTTTAGTAACTTGGGGTTCCGGTCGATGTCAGGTCCTGCTGGATGAAAAATCCGCCCCCAACCCTTCCATCCAGCCTGATCACTTACCTAAATCTGCTTTATTCAACAACGCCAGATTCATCCTCACTCATGCTTTCTTTGCTTTGAATGAACCGGAGCGCCAAATAAAGGTCTGGTGCCAGAATCATGTCGTCGTCTTTCATTGTCGGTCGACTCTCCTTAAACCAGCGTGTTAACTCCGTTTTCCGGCCCGCAAGAATTAACTTAATCTGCCGCCCATTCAGGTCCCGTTTTAACTCATTAATGGTTGCCAGAACGCTGATATCTGAATAGGTAAAGCAAGAAACGGCGTCAATGACCACCCATTTAGGTTGTAGTACTGCACCATCGACTAAATTTAAAACACGGCGCTTAAAATAGGCCACATTAAAATAGGTCAGCGGTGAGTTAAATCGGTACATCAACACGCCAGGGATCATTTTCACATCAGTTGAATTACCTAATGAGTGAATCATCCCATTTTCGTCAATTCCCAATAAGTGTTCAGTAGGACGAAAAACTGTGCGCAGGAACTGCAACAGACCCAGCAATACCGCAAGGCCAATCCCCTGAATAACACCAATAATCAGAACACAACCAAAGGTGAAGAATGCCAGGCGAAATGCGGACTTATTTCTTCGTCTCAGATTCCAGAGTCCGCGTAAATCAATCAATGACCACGATGCATAAATTAGAACAATACCTAATGCAGATACCGGAATAAATGGTAATGGCTGCGTGAAAAATACTACAACGATTCCGATGATTAAGGCTGCAACAACGGAAACCAGCTGGCTTTTTCCTCCAGAGGAATCATTTACCGCAGTCCGGGAATCGGCTCCGCTAATCGCAAACCCCTGAGATAAGCCAGACATCAGATTCGCGACCCCTAAAGCCCTGAACTCAGCATCAGCATTTATTTCGTATCCATTTTTCGCGGCAAAACTGCGAGCGGTTAGCATCAGGCTAACAAAACTGACTAATGCCAAGTTCAGCGCAGGGATCAATAAATCACGCGCCAGACCAGGCTGAAACGATCCCCAGTGAACGACAGGCAAACCAGGCTGGAAGCCCGATCCCCCAATAGTAGCAATCCCATACTGCTGCGCAGATGTGATCCATACCAGTGCCGTTGTTATCACAATAGCAATCAACGGTGCTGGCCATTGACTACGAAACGTTTTGATAGCAATTAAAATCGCTAAAGTTAGGATGGAGATCCCTAAGGTTAATAAATGAATTTCTGAGAGTCGGCCTGGCAGGGCAATGATCTTCTCAATCACTTGCTCTTCATCAAGCGTAATCCCCAACACTTTACCGAGTTGCCCGACAATAATCGTCACGGCAACGCCGTTAAGCAAACCCGTTAGAATGGGATGCGAAAGCAGGTCAGCAAGCGCGCCCAGGCGAAATTTACTGGCAAGCAGGCACCATCCCCCCATCATCACGGTCATGACGATTGTTAACTGCCAGTGAAGTTCTGGGTTTCCGGCAGAAAGAGGAACCACAACGGCCGCAATCACCGCGCAGGTCGTGGCATCAGGGCCAACAATCAATTGGCGGGAAGAACCAAACAGCGCATAAGCTAGCATTGGCAAAACGCAGGAATATAACCCGACGATTGCCCCGACTCCCGCCAACTCAGCGTAAGCAATCGCAACCGGTAGTGCTACGGCAGCAACGGATAACCCGGCTTTAACATCATATTTTAGCCAGCTTTTATCGTACGCTAATAAATTTTTCAGTCCCGGCATGTAGTTTAATACCATTTTTCCGAACACTTTATTCTCCGGATAGACCCTTACTAATAGATAAAGGTACACGTAACTGTCGCAGGAGATCCTGATATTTTCGGGAGGTAATACAGAAAATTCATATTGGGGGTTTACCGCGTATGCCGCAGGATGGCTTGTGTTACGGAGGCTCAGAATATGGCTTTGCACCCGATGGTGCGGTGTCGTGATGTGCCTGATGCGCTGCGCTTATCAGCGCCTACACCCAGGTAACAACGGCTGTAGGCCGGATAAGGCGGCACGCCGCATCCGGCGGTTTTTATCCCGCACAGACGCAAAAAAGCCCATCCGTCAGGATGGGCTTCTTCACTTTAATTAATGCCTGGCAGTTCCCTACTCTCGCATGGGGAGACCCCACACTACCATCGGCGCTACGGCGTTTCACTTCTGAGTTCGGCATGGGGTCAGGTGGGACCACCGCGCTACAGCCGCCAGGCAAATTCTG